>JACCQV010000541.1 GCA_013813945.1 Deltaproteobacteria bacterium
ACACGGTCGAGGTCACCCGCGCGGCGGCGCTGGCGCAGGCCGCGTACGTCAAGGCGTCGAACACCGAGGCTCTCGACTACTTCGGCCTCTCGGTCGCGGTCTCGGGCGACACGCTGGTGGTCGGCGCCACCCGCGAGGACAGCGGCGCGACCGGAGTCGGCGGCGTCCAGGCCGACAACGCCGCGACCGAGAGTGGAGCGGTCTACGTGTTAACGCGCATCGCCGGGGTGTCTACGTGTTCCGCTGACGAGCTGGCTTCGCGCAACAGATCAGTAGCCGTACGCGCCGTCTCCGCGCGCTCGCGGAGCCTCGCGGCGCGGAGACGGCGCAACGTCGGAGGCACCTGCCGCGCGGGACGTGCGACCGTAGTCGCCATGCACCGCCTCGTCGTGCTCGCGCTGCTGACGATCGTCGCAACGAGCTGCGACAAGAAGCAAACAGCTTCGGACCGCGCGACGCGCGAGCAGTGCATCGCGGTCCGCGATCACGTCGTCGAGCTCATCCTCCAGCACTACATGGCGAACGGGCCCGAGACGTTCGACGGGCTCGATCGCTCCGACACCGCGACCATGGTGGGGATCCCTCCGGGCGTGAAGCGCGAGACGTTTGCACTGTTCCTCGCGAGCGAGGCGGGCAAGCCGTGGCTCGCGAACACCCGGGCCCGCCTGGTCGCGGGGACAGGATTGACCGATACCGTCGAGAAGTGCGTCCAGCGCGGCACACCGACACACATCGCGTGCTGGCGGGGCGCCTCGTCGATGGAGATCTTCCAGCGCTGCCCGACGCCGTAGTCCGGAGCTAGCACGGGAGGGAGCGATCCACACGCTCCTGGCCTCACTGTCTCCCGACGAGAAACCGCCCGTCATTACGGGCAGGTGAGCTTGACGGTGGAGACCTTGGATCGCTAGGTTTCGATCATGACCAAGCCCAAGGCAGGAGGCGAGCAGCCGGTGGAAATCCCGGACACGCTCCCCATCCTTCCGCTTCGCAACTCCGTGCTGTTTCCGGGGGCGATCATTCCGATCGATGTCGGTCGACGAAAGTCGGTTCGGCTCGTCGAGGATGCGATCGCGAAAGAGCGGCCTGTCATCGGCATCCTCACGCAGAAGGATGCGCGCACCGAAGATCCGGGCTCGGGCGACCTCTACATGGTCGGATGCGCGGCTCGCATCCTCAAGGTCATCAAGCTCGCGAAGGACAACTTCTCCGTCATTCTCCAGGGCGTCTCTCGCTTCGAGGTCTCGACGTTCGACGGTGCCGAGCCGTTCCTCGCCGCGAAGGTCCGCTCGGTTCCGGATCCCACGTCGAGCGATGTCGAGCTCGATGCGCTCGTGATGAACCTCAAGGACATCGCGAAGCGCGTCGTCAAGTTGATGCCCGAGCTGCCGAAAGAAGCGGGCGCGCTCGTCGATAGCGTCACCGAGGCCGGGCACCTCGCGGATCTGATCACGAGCCACCTCGAGCTCGAGGTCGGCGAGAAGCAGGACGTGCTCGAGACGTTCGATCTCAAGACCCGCACGCGCAAGGTTCTCCAGTTCCTGTCCCGCCAGCTCGAGGTGCTCAAGGTCCGCGAGCGGATCAACACCCAGGTGCAGGAGGAGATGGGGCGCAACCAACGCGAGTACGTCCTGCGCCAGCAGCTGAAGGCGATCAAGGAAGAGCTCGGTGAGCTCGATGACGGCGGCGGTGATCTCGACGAGTTTGCCGAGAAGATCACCAAGGCGAAGATGCCCGAGGAGGCCGAGAAGGTTGCGAAGAAGCAGCTCGATCGGCTCAAGGGCATGAAGCCGTCGTCGGCGGAGTACACCGTCACCCGCACGTACCTCGAGTGGCTCGTCGAGCTGCCGTGGTCGACTTCCACCGAGGATCTCATCGAGCTGTCCGAGGTGCGCAAGTGCCTCGACGACGATCACTACGATCTCGACAAGGTGAAGAAGCGCATCGTCGAGTACATGGCCGTTCGAAAGCTCAAGAACGACAAGAAGGGCCCGATTCTGTGTCTCGTGGGTCCCCCGGGCGTCGGCAAGACCTCGCTCGGCCGCTCCGTGGCGCGTGCGATCGGACGCAAGTTCGGTCGGATCTCGCTCGGCGGCGTGCGCGACGAGGCCGAGATCCGTGGACACCGACGTACCTACGTCGGGTCGCTGCCGGGTCGCATCATCCAGGGCATCAAGAAGGCGGGGACCAACAACCCCGTGTTCGTGCTCGACGAGATCGACAAGCTCGGCCACGACTTCCGCGGCGATCCAGCGAGCGCGCTCCTCGAGGTCCTCGACCCCGAGCAGAACAGCTCGTTCTCGGATCACTATCTCGAGGTCACGTTTGACCTCTCCAAGGTGCTGTTCATCGCGACCGCGAACCAGCTCGATCCGATTCCGTGGGCTCTCCGCGATCGTCTCGAGATCATCGAGCTCCCTGGCTACACACGCCAGGAGAAGAAGATGATCGCGCGCAAGTTCCTCGTGCCCAAGCAGCTCGAGGATCACGGTCTGACGACCGAGCGGTGCGAGATCACCGATGAGGCGCTGTTCGACGTCGTCGACAGCTACACGCGCGAGGCCGGCGTTCGTAACCTCGAGCGCGAGATCGGATCCGTGTTCCGCGCGGTCGCCGTCAGGGTGGCCGAGGGACAGGCGAAGGATCACGAGATCATTGGACCGGAGCAGGTCGAGGAGTTCCTCGGCCCGAAGAAGTTCGTCAGTGAAGTCGCGGAGCGTACGGCCGAGCCGGGCGTCGCGACGGGTCTGGCGTGGACGGCGGTCGGCGGCGACATCCTCTTCATCGAAGCCACCAAGATGCCCGGCAAGGGCAAGCTGACCCTGACCGGCCAGCTCGGTGACGTGATGAAGGAGTCGGTCACGGCGGCGCTGTCGTTCGTGCGTGGTCGGGCGGCAGCGCTCGGCCTCGATCCGGGTAACTTCCTCGAGAACGTCGACCTCCACGTTCACGTTCCCGCGGGCGCAGTGCCCAAGGAC
Organism: Deltaproteobacteria bacterium; assembly: GCA_013813945.1. Classification (GTDB taxonomy): domain Bacteria; phylum Myxococcota_A; class Polyangia; order Haliangiales; family Haliangiaceae; genus JABFXX01. Next base: position 2,976 of record JACCQV010000541.1, read on the forward strand.
GGCCCGTCGGCCGGTATCACGATGTACACGGCGCTCGTGTCGCTGCTCACCGGAACGCCGGTGCGGCCCGACGTCGCGATGACGGGTGAGATCACGTTGCGCGGCAACGTCCTCGCGATCGGTGGCGTCAAGGAGAAGCTCCTCGCCGCCCACCGCGCAGGAATCAAGCGCGTGATCATCCCGGATCGCAACATGAAGGATCTGATCGACGTGCCGGCAGAAGTGAAGAGCGAGATGGAGATCCTCGGTGTGAAGCGCATGGACGAGGTCCTCGCGCTCGCGCTCAAGGATCCACCGCCCTCGATCGTCGATCTGGCGAAGGCGGCGCACCTCGAGAGCCATCCGACCGCGTAACGGTTCTGCGACGACGCGAAGCCGGTGAGGTGACTCGCCGGCTTTGTTCGTTTCGGTCGGTCATACTCGTGGGGTGAGTGACCGTATCGCGATCAACGACTCGAGTGCCCGGCGTGCAAGGCAACGCTGCGGGAGTTCCAGACCCGGCAGGTCTGTGACGGCTGCGATGGGATGCTGCTGACCCTCGTGGATCTCAGCGGTGCCATCCACGACATGACGAGCGTCGTGCCGAGCTTCGAATACAAGGACGAGAAGCCGGGCAAGCGGCCATGTCCGAAGTGCCGGACGCTCATGACGACGTGTCGGCTCGTGCTCTCGCTCGATGACGAGATCGAGAAGCCACGTCCGGAGCTCGATCGGTGTGCCGAGCACGGCATCTGGTTCGACGGCGAGGAGCTCGCGAAGGTCTTCCAGAAGGTCGCCGGCAAGGGCTTCGGCGGCGGAGTCGGGCGGAAGGGATACGCGGGGAGCAAGGGTGGCGGCGGCGCAGATCGGGGGAGCGGCGGGTGGCGTGGTCGGAGTGGCGTTCCCGAGTGGTGGGGTGGCGGCGGCGGCGGGAAGTGGTGAGGTCTTGCTCGGGTCCCCCGCTCTCCTGGGCCCCGCCCACAGACCTCCACAAGTGTCCAGGATCTCGCCCTGACCGATCGGTAGAACTTCATAGGTGAGCCTTGACGGCCGCTTGCGTGCTCCTTAGGTTGCCCAGCACACAAACCCGTTTGAGGAAAAGAAGTCATGGGCAAGATCATCGGCATCGACCTCGGTACGACCAACTCTGTGGTCGCGATCATGGAGGGCAAGGAGCCCAAGGTCATCCCCAACGAGGAGGGCTCGCGCCTGACCCCGTCGGTGGTCGCCTTCGATGAGAAGGGCGAAGTTCTCGTAGGACAGATCGCTCGCCGTCAGGCAATCACCAATCCCGAGAACACCGTGTTCTCGAGCAAGCGCTTCATGGGGCGGAAGTTCAACGACCCCGTCATCCAGGAGGAGTTGAAGCGCGTCCCGTACAAGATCGTGCAGGCGTCCAACGGGGACTGCGCGTTCGAGATTCGCGGCAAGCGCTACTCGCCACCGGAGATCGGTGCGCGCGTGCTGATGAAGCTGAAGCGCGCCGCCGAGGAATACCTCGGTGAGTCGGTGTCCGAGGCGGTCATTACCGTGCCCGCCTACTTCAACGACTCGCAGCGCCAGGCGACCAAGGACGCCGGCAAGATCGCGGGCCTCGAGGTCAAGCGCATCATCAACGAGCCGACTGCGGCCGCGCTTGCGTACGGTCTCGACAAGACCAAGGAGCAGCTGATCGCCGTATTCGACATGGGCGGCGGCACCTTCGATATCTCGGTGCTCGAGGTCGGTGACAAGGTCGTCGAGGTCGTCTCGACGAACGGCGACACGCACCTCGGCGGCGACGACATCGACAACCGGGTCATGGACTGGCTCGTCGCCGAGTTCAAGAAGGACTCCGGCATCGACGTCAGCAAGGACAAGATGGTCATCCAGCGCCTCAAGGAGGCGGCGGAGAAGGCCAAGATCGAGCTGTCGAGCGTGCAGGAGACGGAGGTCAACCTTCCGTACCTGACCGCCGACGCGAGCGGCCCGAAGCATCTCCTCAAGAAGCTGTCGCGCAGCAAGTTCGAGCAGATGATCGAGGACATCGTCGCGCGCGCGATGGAGCCCTGCAAGAAGGCGCTGACCGACGCCGGCAAGAAGGTCGAGGACATTCACGAGGTCGTTCTCGTCGGTGGCTCGACGCGTATTCCGATGGTCGCCGCGCGCGTGAAGGAGTTCTTCAAGAAGGAGCCGAACCGCTCCGTGAACCCGGATGAGGTGGTCGCGCTCGGCGCGGCGGTCCAGGGCGGCGTCCTCTCGGGCGACGTCAAGGACATCCTGCTGCTCGACGTCACGCCGCTGTCGCTCGCGATCGAGACGCTCGGTGGTGTTGCCACCGTGCTGATCCCGCGCAACACGACGATCCCGACCCGCAAGAGCGAGACGTTCTCGACGGCGGCCGATAACCAGAGCTCGGTCGAGGTCCACGTCACGCAGGGCGAGCGCCCGATGGCGAAGGACAACAAGACCCTCGGCAAGTTCCAGCTGACCGGCATCCCGCCGGCTCCGCGTGGAGTCCCGCAGATCGAGGTCACGTTCGACATCGATGCGAACGGCATCCTGAACGTGACCGCCAAGGACAAAGCGACCGGCGCCGAGCGCGCCATTCGCATCGAGGCCTCGGGCGGTCTCACCGACGCGGACATCAAGCGCGCGGTCGAGGATGCGGCCAAGCACGAAGAAGAAGACAAGGGCCGCAAGGACATCATCGAGGCGCGCAATCAGCTCGACACGCTCGTCTATGGCACCAAGAAGCTCGTTGCCGAGCAGGGCACCAAGCTCAGTGACACCGACAAGTTGATGATCGAGGAGGCGCTCAAGGAGGCCGACGAGGTTCTCGACAAGAACCGCGACGCCGGCGATGCCGGCGAGCTCCGCACGGCATTCGAGAAGCTCCAGGCGGCTGCCCACAAGCTCGCCGAGGCCATGTACAAGCAGGCCGGTGCAGCCGAGGGCCAGGCCGGTGGTACTGAAACCCCGCAGCCCGAGACCAAGAACGACGACGTCATCGACGCCGAGTTCGAGGACAAGAAGTAGCGCTGGCAACGTAGGGCAGGGGGCTCAGAACCCTCCTGACGCAGTGCACAAAGCCGCTCCAGCCCGGGGCGGCTTTGATCTACCTACGCAGCGCCTTCGGCGCCAATGAGCAGGTCCGGCAAAGCCGGACCTGCTCATTCGTTTGTGGCTCATTTTTGGGTTCGCTCTTCTTTATTTCATCCT
>JACCQV010000583.1 GCA_013813945.1 Deltaproteobacteria bacterium
GTTGTGGGTCGCGAGCACCGCGCAGGCGGGGACCAGGATCGCGTCGGCGAGGTCGCCGCACGCCATCGCCGTCACCGTTCCTCTGGGCTGGTCAGAGGTCGCCGCCGCGACCGCTTCGTCGAGGAGCCGCATCGCGGTGCGCACCGCAGCGAGAAGGGTGCGCCCTGCCTCGTTGAGCACGAGGGCTTTGCCCGTGCGATCGAACAGAGAAATGCCGAGCTCGTCCTCCAGGAGCTTCACCGTGCGGGACAGCGCCGACGGAACGATGCCGAGCTCGTGGGCAGCAGTCGGGAGATGCTCGGTCTCGGCGACGGCTCGAAACGCCGGCAGCCATGGCCACACGTTGCGGATCCGTTGAACGAACTGCATCACGACCCCAGCCCGAGGCCGCCGATCGCGGAGGCCTCGTCGCCACCGCGCCCGAAGCCTGACGCTACCGCCGCAGCGAGCATCCGTCCGGCGAGCCGCCCGATGGGACCCTGCTGCTGACCGTTGATGCCGATGTACCAGAGCGCGCCGTCGTTCATGCGCAGGGTCGTACTACGAACCGCCGCGCGCCGTCAGCGCTTCTTGAGGTCGTGCTTCTCCATCATCCGGATACGTGCCGACGTGGGCCGGCTTCCTCTACCTCGCGGTCGTGCTCGACGTGTGGAGCCGCCGTATCGTCGGCTGGGCGATGTCGACGAGCCTCAAGACCGAGGTCGTGCTCGACGCCCTGAACATGGCCGTGACGCATCACCCATCGAGTACGAAAGCACTCACGCGCTCGCCGCGTGAACGAAAGCCCCGAACCGTCCATCGAAGCGGGGCAACTTCACCCGACGATCGGCGGGTCCGATGTTTCATGAACCCTGCGAACACCAGCACGAGGATCGCCGTCATGACGCGCGACGCTACCAGGCGTCCTCGCGCGGACGCGACTGCGATCGCCGGTCATTGCGGCCGCTCGATCCGGCCGACCTGAGTCCGTCACACGATCAAGGTCGCGCCGCGCTGCCCGAGCCCGCCGCCGAAACAGCTCGCTCCGCCGCTCGCGCTGCGGCCTTGGCCTTTGCACGCTCGAACGCGGCGCGCTGCTCGGCGTCGGTGCCGCCCATCATCTCGTAGTCGCCGGCGCTGCCGTTACCCTCGGGGAGGAGGTCGACGTTGCCGGGTTTGGGCATCTGCGTCTTGGCGGAGCCCTCGTCGCCGAATCCGTTGACGAAGTTCGACGTCGCGTTCGCGCACGGTCGCGCGGCCACGAGGATCATGATCAGCAGGAGGAGGGTCATCCCGATCCGCACCATCATCGCGCCGTCGAGCTTGATGCCGCGGCCCCGCGGAAGGCGCGGGACGGGTTCGTCATCGTCGGGTGGCAGGCTCACGGGTCTCGCCCCGGTGATAGCGCGCCCACGGTCAGGCGTCGAGCACTGCGAGGTCCGACAGCTCGAGCTCGGCGTTACGCCTGCCCTGCCAGGTCGACACCTTGGGGACGAAGGCGAGGTCGACGCGTGCTCCGATCGTGACCTCGCGGTCGCCGAGACCGAACCCGATCGCGCTGCGCGTGGTGCTGTGATCGTCCTCGATCGTCAGCTTGAGGTGACCGGGCCCATGGGTGGTGTCACCCACGCGGCGGACTGCCGTCACGCGAGAGCCGCGCGTGACCAGCACCGGCGCTGCGTTGTGCTGGCCGAAAGGTCCGAGACCCGCGAGCTCGGCGGCGAGCCGCTCGTCGACTTCACCGAGGCGGACCTCGGCGTCGAACTCGCGCATCGTCGACACCGGGCCCGAGCCTTCGGCGAGCTTGCCGCAGGCGCCCCCCAGCGCCTCGGCAAGTGCCGCGAACGACTCGCGCTGGACGGTGAATCCCGCCGCAGCGGCGTGCCCGCCAAACCGGTCGAGGCATCCGCCGGTCTGCGCGGCGACCGACAGTGCGCGATAGAGATCAATGCCACCCGCGGACCGCGCGGAGCCGCGCCCCAGCCCGGTGGCTGGATCGATTCCGACGACGAACGCTGGAACGCCGTACCGATCGACGAGCTTGGCGGCGACGATGCCGACCACGCCGGGCGCCCAGCCCTCCCCTGCGATCACGATCGCGGCACCTGGATCGCGATCGCCCAGCTGCTCGAGGGCCTCGGTCATCACGCGATCCTGGATCGTCCGGCGCTCTGCGTTCGCCGCCTCGAGCGCCTGTGCACACTCCGCCGCGGTGTCGTCGCCGGCGAGCAACAGCGCGAGCGACGGCTCTGCAGCACCGAGCCGACCGGGCGCGTTGATCCGCGGCGCGAGCTTCCATGCGACCGTTCGTGCATCGACCTCGCTCTCACGATCGACGCCCGCTGCAGCGAGCAGCGCCGCCACGCCGGGACGGGCTCTGCTCTGCAGACGGCGTAGCCCGAGCGCGGTGAGGATCCGGTTCTCTGCGGTGAGTGGGACGAGATCCGCGATCGTGCCGAGTGCGACGAGATCGAGGAGGTCGCGCACGTCGGGCTCGGCGCAGGTGTGGAAGTGACCGCGATCGCGCAGCTCGGTCCGCACGGCAGCGGCGACATAGAACCCGAGGCCGACCGAGGCCATGCCCCGGAACGGGAACGTCGAGTCGGTGCGGTACGGATTGACGAGCGAGAGCGCCGGGTGCGGGATGTCTGCGGACGGGACCGTGTGGTGATCGATCACGATCACCTCGACCCCACGGCTGGCGGCGAGCGAGATCGCATCGAGATCGCTCGTGCCGCAGTCACCGGTGATCACGAGCTGGCAGCCACGCTCGACGAAGTCCAGGGCCGCGGACGGCGTGAAGC
>JACCQV010001149.1 GCA_013813945.1 Deltaproteobacteria bacterium
AGTTGATGGCGACGGCGGATCAGCGGACGAAGGCAGAAGAACGCGATGGTCAGCATCGACAGCAGAACGACGACCAGCCACGGTGAGAACTGCGCGAGCACGACGATCGCGAACGCCAGTGGGAACAGGTTGCCGCCGATCGAGAACGCGAAGACGTCGAACACGTCCTCGAAGCGACGCGCGTAGCCGAGGGTTCGCTTCGTCAGGGAGCCGGAGAAGTTGTTGTGGAAGAAGCCGACGTCCTTCGCGAACAGCTCATCCATCGCCTCGACGTAGAGCGCGCTGATCGCGTGGTACTCGAGGCGCGACAGCAACCAGCTTCCAACGCGCCAGATCGCTTCGCCACCGAGCCAGGCGGCTGCGAGCACGACGACAGGTGCCACGAGCTCGCCGACCGAAGCGTGCGAGTCGTTCGCGAGCGTGGCGAGCAGATGCGCGATCGCGAGTGGCGGTACGTAGTGAACGAAGATGTTTCCGAGGCCGGGGAGCAGGAGCGAGACGGTCGCAAGCCAGGGCCGTGCTCGAACCTGGCGTGCATAGCGGCGGACCACCAGTCGGATCGCCGCCCGCAGCCGGCTCGGCTCCTGGTGAGAGGCATCATGCGGGGACATGGAGCAGTCAGCTCATCGGTCGAGGGCCTTCGCCGCCGTACCGACGATGACCCTGACGTTCGCGACCGCGAACTCGAAGTCGAGATCGGCGATCGCATCCGAAATCCCGCGCGGGCAGTGATAGTGCGGGTTCCGATACTCGGCGGTATCCGTCACGAAGAGTGCTGGATATTCGGCGTCCCAGAACGGCGCGTGGTCCGAGCGACGAAGCGAATCCAGCGAGCGTTTGAGCGGGGCGAGCAGCGAGATGTTCACGATGGGAAGGCCGACATCCGTTGCGACGGCCTGGAGGTCGGCCACAGCCGCGTTCGCAGTCTCGTCATTCACCACGAGTGCGAAGTCGCCGCGGTAGTCGTTCGCCGCGATCTGTGCGGCGGCATCGGGGAACACCGCTTCGAGCTGGGGGTCGGTGCGCTGCGACATCGGCGCGCTGCTTCGGTAGCCGATCATCTCGAACACGAGGGCGAGCACGATCGAGTCGCCGGCCGCCTTGGCACGAGCCACGTACGCCGACGATCCGATGAGGCCGCGCTCCTCCTCGTCCCAGCACGCGACCACCAGCGTCCTGTCGTGCGGCTGGAGCGAGAGCACCCGCGCAGCCTCGAGCGTGCCAGCGACGCCGGTCGCGTTGTCGTCGGCACCTGCGCAGCTCGTGACGCTGTCGTAGTGAGCGGAGATCACGACGCGCTCGGCAGGCTTCGTCTTGCCCATCCGAACCCCGATCACGTTGACGCCCGTCGAGTAGGTGTGGCGCTCCACCTCGAAGCCAAGCGCCGCGAACCGGTCGGCGCAGAGATCCTGGACCGTTTGCCAGTGCGGCGTGCGCGGGCTGCGTGGGGCCGCGATCGTGGTGACGTCGGCTTCGTATGCGGCACGGTCGACGAGCTCGACGGGCGAAGAAGCAGGCTGGCCGCAGCCAAGGACCGCGCCAACCGCACAGAGATACAAGCTCCGCATCGGGCGGTTCTATCACCATGTAGAGTGTGCCGCGTGTCGTTGACGTCTCTGGGCCTGTCGGCCCCCCTCCTGCGCGCGGTGGCTGACCAGGGCTACCAGGATCCGACTCCGATCCAGACCGCCGTCATCCCGGAGGTCCTGGCCGGCCGCGACGTATGGGCCAAGGCGAGCACGGGCACCGGGAAGACGGCCGCCTTTGTCCTGCCCATCCTGGAGATGCTGGGGCCGCTGACGATTCCGCGTCGGGTCAAGGCGTTGATCCTCGTGCCGACCCGCGAGCTCGCGAAGCAGACGCTCGACGTCATTGCTGCGCTTCGCGCGCACCTGCCGCAACGACCCAAGACGGTCGTGGTTCTCGGTGGCGTGTCGATCAATCCGCAGATGATGGAGCTCCGCGGTGGGGCGGACATCGTCGTCGCCACGCCCGGCCGCCTGCTCGATCTCGTGGACAAGAACGCGCTGTCGCTCGGCGGCGTCAAGCAGCTCGTACTCGACGAGGCCGACCGCCTCATGGACAACAACTTCAGCGAGGAGCTCGCGCGGATCGTGGCGCTCCTTCCGACGACGCGTCAGACCCTGCTGTTTTCCGCGACGTTCTCGCCCGCGCTCTCCAAGCTCGAGAAGCAGCTGATGCGTGAGGCGGTGCGCATCGAGGTGGTCGAGCCAGCGGCCGAGGTTCCCTCGATCACCCAGCGCGCGATCGAGGTCGATGCGCCACGCCGGACGCAGCTGCTGCGTCACCTGATCGAGACACATCGGTGGGAGCGTGTGCTCGTCTTCGTGGCGACGACGCACGCGACCGAGCACGTGGCGGCAAAGCTCCGCGGTGCAGGGATCAATGCCATCGCGCTCAGCGGTCAGCTGAGCCAGGGCGCACGTATGAAGGCGCTCGACATGTTCCGCGCATCGCGGGTGGACGTCCTCGTCGCGACCGATCTCGCGTCACGCGGCCTCGATATCACGGGGCTGCCAGCGGTCGTCAACTACGACTTGCCGCGGTCGCCGACGGACTACGTGCATCGCATCGGACGGACGGGCCGGGCAGGGGAGACGGGCGTCGCGGTGAGCTTCGTGACGGCCGAGGCGTCCGCGCATTTCTCGCTGATCGAGAAGACGCACCAGCACTATGTCGTGCGCGAGCGCATCGCGGGCTTCGAGCCGACGCAGGCGCCGGTGGCTCCACCTTCGACGGGCGGCGTGAAGGGCACCCGCATGAGCAAGAAGGACAAGCTGCGCGCAAAGCGCCCATAGCGCCACCGTGCGGCGTAGATCTCGCTTCAGCGGCGCTTCGTCGCGACCGTCTCGGTATCCATGCTGTCGTCGCCGGCTGCCTGGTCCGCGGTGAAGTCGATCTTCCGCGGGCCCGTCGGCCCGGCATTCTTGCTCTGGATGAAGAACGTACGCTTCGCGAGGGGCTCGCCGTCGCTCTCGATCTCGAGCATGAGCTTCGCGTTGACCGACAGCACTTCATCGCGCGTGAGCTTGAACGATCCGCGTACCACCCCGGCGTCCGTGTAGACGATCTTGTGGCGAGTGCCGACCGGCTGCTTCGACCGGCTCACGTCAGAGATCTTGAGGTCGAGCTCGGGGACCGGCAACGGACTCGTGAGTGCGATGGCGTAGTGGACCGTCCATTCACCGTCTTGCTCGTGGAACAGCACGCGGCCCGCGTCGGCGGCCTTGACCTTCTTGAGCAACGTGGGACCGCTGCCGCTCAGCGAGGCGGGCGTCAAGGCGAGGATGTTCGCGGTCTTCTTGGCAGGGCCTGCGTCGGCGATCGCGGCTGCACTCGACAACATCAGGATCGCGAGCTTGATGGACATTCCGGACCAGATGTACCGCGATTGACCGCGCGCCAGGGGTACGTATGGGGTCGCTGCCGAACGTCGCCGAGGCTGCGACGCAGACGTACAACAGCCGACACGCGTTCCAGCGATGCCAGCGTAAGAGCCGTGATACCAAGGTGACGTGACCGACGACGATGGGAACACGATCCGCGAGTTCGGCGACCCGCTGTCGACCACGTTGACCGACCTCATCCCTGATGTGCCGGCGGTGACGCCGCTCGAGGTCGTGTTCGATCGAACGACGCTGCAGGGCCAGCCGGGCAGTGCACGAAGCGGCGACGCACAGCGGACCTTCGAGGTCTGGACGCAGAAGAGCCTGTACGTCGTCGACTCGAGCTTCAGGTGCATCGAGGTCAACAACCGTGCGACGGGGAAGCCGGACCCGACTCACGCGCTGGTCGGATCGCGCCTGGCCGGAGGGCAGCGAAAGTACGGCAAGACGCTGCATCAGACACGGCCGCTTCCGGTTCCAGGCACCGAGGCGGTGTTCGAGGTCGCCGTGCCGGGTGGTTCGCACCCGAAGATCAAGACGACGTCCAAGGTCGAGCGTGTCGTGCTTCGCATTCGTGTGGTCACGGTGGTGCTCGATCACGAAGACGCGTGGGACGAGGTGACGAACGCTCTCCTCTATCCCGGCTCCGGACGCATGTTCGAGGACTGAAGCGACGCAGCGTCGCGCGACGCCTGGAGGGACAGAACCGCTGTAGGCTGCTCCGGATGTCCCGGGCGGTCCTGATCGCGTTGCTCCTACTGGGAGCCGCGCACGCGCGAGCAGAGACCAGCGTCGATGCAGGGCCGGTGCGAGTCGCGATCGAGTGCGAGCTGGTCGGCCGCACCAAGGCGTGCCCGGCGTTTCTGCGCGGCCTCGTCGACGAGCAGAAGGTGCTGCTCGGTGCCCCACGCGCGGGCGCCGAGGTCGTGATCTATGCAACCGCGACGACCGTCGGAACGATCGATCGCCTGCATCTTCGCTTCGTCGGTCAGATGACGGGAGCTCCGGCCCCCGTGGAGCTCGACGTCAACCTCGATACGCGTGCGACCGACGATGAGCAGCGCGCCGCGCTCGCGCCCGGGTTCCGCAAAGGCATTGCGCGGTTCGTCGAGGTCCGGCATCCGAGTGCCGTCGACGTCGTGCTGTCCGTTCCCAAGACGCTGGCGGGCGCGACCGCGGCGGGCTCGCCATGGGGCGTGGAGCTCGGTGTCTCGGGCGAAGGAAACTACACGGCCCAGTATCAGACCGTCGGCGCGCACGTGCATCTGATCGCGCGGTACGTGCGCCGGCGGTTTCGCGCGTTCGCGCTGCAGATGGTCGAAGGCGGGATGAACCGTCAGCCGCCCCTCGAGCTCGAAGACGGGACGCTCGTGTCGCTCGACAGCGAGCGGTGGAAGTATCGGTTCGGTGCCGAGGCGATCTATTCGTGGTCGGAGAGCTGGTCGGTCGGCATTGGCAGCTACACGTTCTTCGAGGATCCGAAGGCGCAGTACGACTTCAACTCGCGCAATCGCGTCGCGGTCGAATGGGACATGTTCCCCGCGGACGATCCGCGCGGGAATCGGCTCGCGGTCTTCTATCACGTCGGCTGGATCGTCGAGCGCTACAACCTTCGCAACGTGCTCGGCGAGAAGTTCGCGCAGTATCCGAGCCACGGCATCAATGCGGTCGGAAGTGTTCGCCATGATCGCATCTCGTACGGTCTCAATCTGACGAGCGACGCGCAGGTCAATCATCCGGGGCGCCGCCTGCTGCTGACGGCGTCACCGTTCGCGACGATCCAGATCGGCAACCACGTGGATCTCAACCTGTCGCTATCGATCACCAAGCGGACATTTCCGTCGCCGGATCCGGCGGCGATCGATCCCTCGGACTACGAGCAGCTCTCGCGCCTCGCGTACGCGGAACCATTGTCCCTGGCTGGATCCCTCGGCTTGACGTTCCACTGGGACCCGACGAACGGCGTGCGCAACAACCGCATCGAATCGATCTGAGCCCCCGACGTCAGCAACGTCAGGCTCTCCTTGCTTGGCATCAGGTTCGCACCGCGTCGCGCCATGCATCCAACGCCGGGATTCGACGGTGCGTCGCGCGCGGGCGCGTGGCGCGAGTTACAGGCGCTCCCGCGCACCGGGGCTCCGATTCTCGCTCCGCAGTTCTTCGCACTCACCGAGCGGGTCTTCGGGACCGGCCCATCGTGGCTGGTCGGTGCGCGCGCTGGTGACACGCGAGCCGTGCTGCCGCTGGTGCGCGAGGGACGCGAGCTGGTCGCCCTGCGCAGCGAGCACAGTCCGCGCTTCGACATGATCGGTGAAGCCAGCGGGCTGCCGGCGCTGTGGGCGGAGCTCGTCGCCGACAAGAGCTGGCGCATCCTTCGTCTCGACGGGGTGTCGGAGGACTCGCCACTCGTGCGTGCCTTGCCGGAGCTCGCCCGACGCGATGGTTGTCGTACGGTCGTGCAACCAACATCTCGGGCGCCGTACTTCGTGCTCGACGGCTTCGAGGAACGACTCGACAAGGAGTTTCGCCGGCAGCTCCGCAAGCGCGCCAAGCGAATCCCGGAGCTCAGCTTCGAACGGATCACGACCTACGACGCCGAAGCGGTGCAGGACTTCTTCCGCCTCGAGAGCTCGGGCTGGAAGGAGGGCGAAGGAACCTCGATCGCCTCCTCTCCCGTGGTCTCACGATTCTACGACGAGCTTGTGGCTGAATTCGCGAGCGCCGGCCAGCTCTCCCTGTGCTTCATGCGGTCGGGGTCGCAACGCATCGCGGTGCAGCTCGCGCTCGAGGACGATCACACGTGCTACCTGCTGAAGACCGGCTACGACCCCGAGTACCGGCAGCATGGCGCAGGCCACCTCGTCATCTACCATTACGCGCTCGATGCCCGTGAACGAGGGCGCGCGGTGATCGACCTGTGCGGCACCGAGAGCGACGCGAAGCGCTGCTGGACCGACCTCGCGCGCCAGCGCATGCAGGTCCGCGTGTATCGCGGCGGTGCGCTTGGCACGCTCGAGTATGCGGCGCGCCATATCGTGCGGCCACAGCTCGGGCGGATCCGGCGCGCCCTGGCGCGGTAGCGGTCACGGGGAAGGTGGCGGGCGATTCTCGCGCGGTTCCTCGAGCTTCTTGCGCTGAGTATCGTCGTCGGGCTCGTCGTGCAGCTTTTCGTCTGGAACCGTCCTGGTCTCCGCGGGAACGGAGGTCGAGGTGTGGTCCGGGGTGCCGTCGACCTTGACCTGCACGGCGTCGCCTTGCTTGGTCAGCCGGAGCGTCTCGATCTCATCGCCAGCGATATCGATCGCCCTCATCGTCAGCCGCTCGGCCGTGACCTCGAACGACAGGAAGTGGTGATGCGTGGCCTGCTTCAGCGCGTCCGACTGTCCGACGAAGTTAGTCAGCTGCGCGCCGCCGCCCCCGCTGACGATGTAGTTGACGTCGGCGACGCGGAACCGCTCGTACTGATGCTCGTGACCGGTGAGCACCAGATCGACCTCGTGCTCGGTGAAGATCTTCGCGAACGCGCGGCGGATCGCTAGCTGCGGACCGCGCAGCGAGTTCGTGTACATCGGGTGATGACCAAACACGACCACCCAGGGCAGGGTGTTCTGCGTCAGGTCTGCAGCGAGCCAGGTCAGCTGCTCCGTGTTGGGTTGTGTCGTGTCGATCGCGACGAAGTGAACGTCGCCCCAGTTGAACGAGTAGTAGCGCTCGGGCTCCGGCAGCACGAACGCTTCGAGGAACGGGCGCCCACGACGGGTGCGTCGTTCGTGGTTGCCGATCGCCGGATAGAACGGCACGTACTTCATCGAGTCTCGATACACGGCGAAGAACTTGGACTCGAGCTGTGCTGCGGTGCCGGAGTCGTAGGCGACGTCGCCGAGCAGCAACACGAGGTCGAACGGCTCGGCGAGCATGCGCTTGTAAATTGCAAGCTGCGCCGCACCACCGGTTCCGACATCGCCGACGGCAATGAAGCGCAGCGGATTCGGCGAGCGAGGACCGGCTGCGGTGGTCACGGGTGCCGGCTCGGTCAGCGCAATGTCGCCGTTCATGACCTGGTAGCAGTACAGCTGACCTGCCTCGAGCCCCGTCAGCTCGGACTTCACGACGTAGATGTCATCGGCCGCGAGCTCCTTGCCTTCCCGGTGCTGCGCTGCGAGCCGTGCCTTGCCACGGTGGGCGTCTCCGGCATAGATCGCGGCAGCGGTCGCGACGAGCGTACCGTCGGGATCACGGAGGACAACGGCTCCTGGCCCGTGGCTGGAACCCCACACCACGGTGGTCGCGGTCGTGCTCGTGCTCTGGATGTAGGGCTGCCGGGTGATCAGGCCCGCGCCGGCGTTCGTGAGGGATCCCGTACCGCACGTGGCGATCGACTTGCGGTCGATCGCGGTGACGTTCACCTCACCGCTCCACAACGGCAGATGATGGCCGTCACAGCCTCCTAACGCGAGGCAGATCGGGAGAAGTACGAGAGACCGCACGAGGGCAGACAGTGCAGAACACATGCCGCGTCAGCGCCGGTCGAGGGCGATCACGCGCGGCGAGCCGTCCCTCGCGACCCCGATATGGACCCGCGTGGCCGGCAGGTTCTGACCCGGTCGAGCGATCCGGACCTCGACGACCGAGGCACCCGCCGGGACGCCGCCGAGACACACCAGGCCCGTTCCATCGGCGTGCGCTCTCTGGTGCCACCTCGATTCGCGCTCGGTGTCACTCGCGGAGAGCTCTGCCGTGTACGTCGCAGGAGCGCCGCCGAGACGGTTACGAACCCAGAGATCGTCGAAGCACAGCGCGCCCTCGCGGATGTGGAAGCGGTCGAGTGGGGCCACCTCGCGGAAGAACTCCTGGCCGATCTTGCGCTGACGCTCGCCGAGCACGCGCACGAGGTACTCGATCGTTCGCGGCTCGGAGTACCGCGCCGCCGCGAGCGCAGCCCTGATCTGCTCGGGCGTGAAGCTCATGACGAGCTTTGCGCCCCAGAACCTGTCGAACCGGTCCGCCAGCTGGAAGGGGAGCCAGCGGTGCAGCGGTATCCAGCTCGCTGGATCGAAGTGCGCGCTCTCGATGAAGCCGAGGCCGCGCAGCTGCGGGAAAGGGCCGACGCGTTCCCACGGCGGCTCGATGCCGGCATTGAGGTGCTTGAGAAATGTGAACTTCTCGTCGCCGTAATACGCATAGCCGCTCTCGGGACGTTGATCGATCCTCGCCATCGCACCGAGGGCCTTGCCGAAGTCGAGCAGGTAGTGCTCGACGTACCCGCGCGATGGATCGCGGCGATCCGGGACCCAGACGTCCAGCGTGTTCGCCGCCTTGATATCGGTGTGGTTCAGCCAGGCAGCGAGGCTATAGAGACCGCGCATATCCCGTCGGTCCTGATGCGCGATGGCGTCGTTCGGATCACTGGGTCGCGTGCCGCGCGGCTCGATGCCACCCACGGGCGTGCCGGGGAGGAAGCGGCTTGCAAGCGCGCGGTATCGACCATCGGGTTCACGCGCCGCCCGGGCGAGGAGGATGTCCACGTCCTCGGCCCGGAGCGGACGCGCGTTGCCACCCTCACGGATCTTTGCGTCCGCGGCGATCGACAGTGCCGCGCGCGAGAGATAGACAACGTCGTTCTCCGGGACGTTGTACCCCGCGGCGAACAGGAGCCGCTGGACGGTGACGTCGGCGCCGGTCTCGACCTCGTCGTGACCCAGCTGATCGAACTTGAGCACGAACTCGTCGCCGTTCTCGTCGCGCACGCGGATGCCGATCGCGAAGCCGGTCGACTTCGTACCGATGACGGACCAGCGTCCATCGTCGCGGGGCTTGGAATGGAGACCAGGTCCTTCCGTGATTGCGGCAGGTGACAGCGGCCGAACCGCATTGCGGTTTGTGAACCAGGTCGAGTCGGGAACATCTCCGACGTGGTCGACGCCACCGGATCGCGGGGTGAACGCGGGATGGAGCTGCTCGCCGAACCCGCGAAACCAACCCGAGGCCGAATCCCAGGTCGTCGCGGATTGCTTCGACTCCGGCGGAGGAATCGGCCTGCGGTCGTCGGCGATCGCCACCACGTCCGCGCGAGCTCGCAC
>JACCQV010000601.1 GCA_013813945.1 Deltaproteobacteria bacterium
CGCGAGCACCGCGGCGCCCAGCCACCTCCGCCCGCCCGCGGTCATCGCAAGCGGAACTCGGCGCCCGCCGTCACCGTCATGCCGAGCTGAGGCTCTGCGCCGAGCCCACGACCGAACATGCCCAGGCCGAGCTGCAGGTCTGCCTGAGCGACGACCGCGATCCCCGGGGCCACACGAGCGCGAACGCCGCCGCCGCCATGCAGCGGAAACGCGAGACCCGAGAGGTCATCTCCCGAGAACCGCACGAGAGCGACGCCGATGCCAGCACGCGCGAACGGATGAAACGATCCCCGCGGCGCGAACACGCGACGAACGTTCGCCGAGATCTCGACCGAGCTACCGTCAGTGAAGCCGTGACCGCACTGGAACGCATCCATCCGATCGCGGAAGCACTGCGCGTCCCCGCCGCCGTACGTGAAGCTCGCCGTGCCGTCGAACCAGTCGCTTTGCGACATCTGATAGAGGTAGTGCCCGGCGATCCGCAGCCCACCCGGTGTGACGCGGCCACCGCCGGCGACACCGATGTCGGCGCCGATCGCCTGATCGCCGATGTCGTCCTGTTCCGGCGCGTCCACGCTGCCAGCGACCAGCTCGGCATCTTCTGCGTGAGCGCTCGACGCGACGAACAGCAGCGCGATGATCAGATTCCGACGCATACCTTCACCTTCTGGTTTTGATCTTCGCGCAGATTCTGCTCCTTGCACTGCCACAGGGCGCCAAGGAACTCGCAGTCCTCGGTGAAGTTGCAGGTGAACAGGCAAACGCCGCTGTCCTTGTCGACGCAGTTCGTATCCTCGGGGCACTCGCGGGACGCCTGACAGTCGAGCGTGCACAGGCCACCCGGATAGTCGTTGCTCGGCGGCAGGCACCGGTCGTCACAGTCGCTCGCGCTAGCGCAGCGTGCCCCGATCTCGCGGGACACGCCCGTGCCGCCGCAGCCAGCCCAGCCTGCCCAGGCTGCTGCCGTGTACACGAGCGCGACGACGATGCACCTCATCGCCATCGAAGCTACCGGCAGTCGCCAGCTCGCGCCAGTTTCACCCCGCCGGGTGGGCCGGTCGTGCGCTCGATCACCGGTGGCGTCGTCGTCGGGTCGCCCCCGCGGCATGCGCGAGCGCGGACACCAGAGCCTCGGCGGCACGTGGCGACTCGCGCGCAGCATGCGAGAGCGGCTGCACCGCGGTCTCGATATCCGACCCACCGCGCAACGGGCCCCGCGCGGCCCATACGAGCTCGAGAGCGCGCTGCGCGGCGACCTCTCCGATCACGACGGCGAACTGGGGCGATGCAATCGCGGCGATCCGGGCGAGATCTGCGATCGCGCACGCGGAGAGCCGGCCGCCGCCGAGGACCCAGTCCGCGAGTGCATCCCATGCGTTGACGTCGACGATCGCGGCCTCGGGAGGTGCCTCTGGTACGCGGACGACGTTCGGCGCAACGGCCCCGTGATCGGGAGGCGTGATCACGAACACTCGCTCGCGCGGGCTCTCGAGAACGAGCATGCGAACGAAGCGGCGCTCCCAGCGTGCGTCGATCCGCGCGGCGACGAAACCATCGCATGCGAACGACGTGGTTCCGTCGAGGGGATGGCGGCGCTGTCGACCATCGGGCATTCGCAGCACCAGCACATCGGGCTCGAGGTGAACCTCGGCACGTGCCGGACGAAACGGAACGGGATCTCGATACAGGGCAGTTCGCCCCATGCTCGGATCATAGCAACCGGAACCAAACGCGGCTGGATCTTCCTCGGGCGCCCGTGACCCACAGCGCGCGACCAAGGTCACGTCGGGCGCTGGGGGGCTACACCGACATCCGGCGGAAGGGGCAGGCCCGTTCGGGCGGATGGGGTCAGGCCCCTTTCTCAACTTGTGTCCGGAGGGCGGCCAATTCAGCGCTTCGAGGTCGGCCGCGCGACCGGGCGGGCCACCGGCTTGGACGGCTTCGCAGGGGCTGTAGCCTTCGCAGGTACGGTCTTCGTCATCGCGGCGGAGACAGGCGCTTTCGCGGCGGCGGCGGGCTTCGCAGGGGCGACCGGCGCCGCCGGTGCCTTCGTCGTGATCGGGCCCCGGCTGGACGATGGCGGGGTCACCGGGCCACGGGGAGCCGTGACCGGACCGCGCGGAGCGGCCTTCTTCTTGGGCTTGGACTTCTTGGGGCCCAGCAGCGCGGCCGCCCGCTTCTCGGCGGTGGTGACCTCGGCGGCCTTCTGGGCCTGGAGGCGGCGGATCGCGCGCAGCCGGAGCTGCCGATCGAGCTTCGGCTGGAAGGCCGAGGACTCCTGGATGTGATCGATGCGCCCGGCCCGGACCTCGGCATCCTCCTTGAGGAGGAGGGCGCGAACCTGATCCGGAGAGCTCAGCGCCCGGAGCTTGGCGATCGTGGCCGGGTTGCGGAGGGCCCGCGCGAGGCGGCCCAGGATCGGCAGGTGCAGCCGGTCGTACTTGAGGCCCAGCAGGAAGAATAGATAGGTCGGGTTCGAGTCGGGGGCCCCGAACATGATCCCTTCCCACGAGCGCCCGACGATCACGAACGGACGGCCGATCTTGCCCTTGTCCTTCGCACGGGTGTGCAGGAAGGCGACGCCGCCCTCCATCGCCGTCGACGAAAGCGACTCGCGCTCGACGACGGCGCCGACGAACCACGGCTTGTCGAGCAACCAGCCGTTGGTATACGCGCGGGCCGCGAGCTCCTCGATCACGCCGACCGGCGTCCGCGAGCGCAGCGTCGGAATGATCGCCTGGTCGGGGAGCAGATCTTCGAGGGGCAGCTTCATCCCGTCCGGGACGTCTGCGAAGTTCTCGTCGTCGCCGACAAGCTGCTCTTCGATCCATTGATCGATGGACGCGCGCTTGAAGCGCCACTGCCGATCGACCTGGACCGAGGGAATCTTGCCTGCGGAAACGAGCCTGGTGACCGTGGCTTCGTCGAGGTGGAGGTACACCGCCAGCTCATGCATGGTCAGCAACTGCCCGTCGGATCCTCGATTTTTAGCCATACCGCTCGTGGGGCGATTCTATGGGTCCGTGAGTTCGCACGCTAGGCGCAGGGCAGCGTAAGATTTCGGGATGCGTAGGCCGCGGTGGTCGCTCCGCCGAGCCCGGGTCCTGGTCGGCACGAAGTTTGTGCTGATCGCTGGCCTCGTTGGGTTCGTCCTGATCGCGTGGCTGATCGAGCTCGTCGCCGGTGTCGATCGCGCAATTCACCTCGGACCGTTGATCGCCGGCCTCGTCGCGGGCATCCCCGCCCTGTTCTGGCTGGGCTTCTTCTACTTGATGGACCGCCACGAGCCCGAACCCAAGCAGCTGGTCGTGGGCGTCTGCGTGCTCGGCGCCCTCATCGCGGCACCGTTCGCGGACTTCCTGCAGTTTCAGGCCGTCCCCCCGGTCTCCCTGCAGATGCACTCGATCGAGCCACTCGCCATCGATCGAATCCTCTACGCCGTACTGATCGCCGGTCTCGCCCAGGAGATGTGCAAGTACGCGGTCGTCCGCTACACGATCTACCAGTCGCGCGAGTTCGACGAGCCGATGGACGGCATCGTCTACATG
>JACCQV010000627.1 GCA_013813945.1 Deltaproteobacteria bacterium
GATCAAGGCATCACATGCGCTCTCGCGCGCGGTTCAGGTCGACGACCTCGCGCAGACAGTTCTGCGTGTCGTCCTGGAGAATGCAGGCGCGCAGCGTGCGGTCCTCCTTCTTGCCCGCGACGGCAAGCTGACGGTGACCGCCTCGGCGACCTCGGAGCCCGGCGCGCTCGAGGACGATCGTGCGACTCGCGACTCGTTTCCAGAGTCGATCATCAGCTACGTCGCGCGGACTCGAGCGCCTCTCGTCGTCGCAGATGTCGCCGACGATGCGACGTTCTCGGCCGACCCATACGTGAGTCGTGCACGGCCCAGCTCGGTGCTGTGTGTGCCGATTCTCGTCGGGGCCGAGCTCGCGGCCGTGCTGTATCTCGAGAACAAGCTGATCAAGGGAGCCTTCTCACCCGATCGAATCGCGCTCCTGGAAGTGGTCTCCACGCAGCTCGCGATCTCACTCGAGAATGCGCGGCTTCACGAGGAGCGCCGTCGCGATGCGGTGCAGACTTCCCGCCAGGAAGCGGTCCGCGCGAGCGAAGACCGGCATGCCCATCACCTGGCGACAATCTTTGAACAATCGCCGGTCGCAATCGCGATGTTGCGGGGCCCGGAGCATGTCTTCGAGGTCGCGAATCCACAATACCGGCGGTTTGTCGGCGGTCGCGCGGTCGTCGGGCAACCGTTGGCGAAGGCGCTTCCCGAGCTGGACGGCCAAGGCTTCGTCGAGCTCCTGGATCGAGTCTACCAATCCGGTGAACCGTTCCTCGGCAACGCGGTTCCGGCGAGGTTGCAACGAGGGGATGGCGGCAACTTCGAGGACTGTGCCTTCGACTTCATCTATCAACCGATGCTCGATCCCTCGGGGAACGTGACGGGCATCGCGGTGGTCGCCCACGAGGTAACGGCCCTCGCGGCTGCGCGCCGGGACGCCGAGGCAGCGAATCGCGCCAAGGACGAGTTCCTCGCGATGCTTGGCCACGAGCTACGAAACCCCCTTGCTCCGATCGTGACCGCGCTCCAGCTGATGAGCTTGCGTGCGAACGTTGGCGCCGAGCGCGAGCGAGCGGTGATCGAACGCCAAGTCCATCACCTCGTCGGACTCGTGGACGATCTGCTCGACGTCTCTCGCATCACGAGCGGAAAGGTCGAGCTGCGAAGACACCCCGTCGAGGTCGCCGACGTGGTCGTGCGGGCGATCGAGCTCGCGAGCCCTCTGCTCGACCAGAAGCGCCACGCACTCGAGGTCGCGGTGCCGCGTCAACTGTTCGTCAACGCGGATGCGGACCGCCTGGTTCAGGTCATTTCCAACCTCGTGACGAACGCTGCCAAATATACGCCTCCGTCGGGGCGAATCTTGATCAGGGCGCGACGGGAGGCTGATCAGATCGAGATCAGCATCATCGACAACGGCATCGGCATCGATGCGCCGATGCTGCGGCAGATCTTCGAACCGTTCGCACAGGAACGGCAGACGTTGGAGCGAGCTCAGGGTGGGCTCGGGCTCGGGCTTGCGATCGTGCGTAACCTCATCAGCCTCCACGGCGGAACGGTCCAGGCGAAGAGCGAAGGTCTCGGACATGGCAGCGAGTTCACGGTTCACCTTCTGGCGATCGACATGCCGGTCGTCGCCGCGATCCCGACCGAACTACCTCCTTCCGTCCAGCTTGCTGGTGAAGCACGCGTCCTCGTCGTCGACGACAATGTTGATGCGGCCGAGATGCTCGCTGATCTTCTGAAAGCGAGCGGTTATCGGACCGCCCTCGCTCATGATGGTCCGAGCGCTCTGAAGGCGGCCGAAGCATTTCACCCTCAGGTCGCGTTGCTCGACCTCGGACTGCCGATCATGGATGGATTCGAGCTCGCGCGGCTCCTGCAGATCCGGCCCGACCTGGCTACCACCAAACTGATCGCAATCACCGGCTATGGACAAGCTCAGGACCGTGCCAGGACGGCGGCGGCTGGCTTCGCAGCCCATCTCGTCAAGCCAGTAGACATGGCCCAGCTGCGTAGGCTGATGGAACAGCTGCTCCCTGCGAACAAATAGCGAAGTGGGGCGCCGTCGGGCGGGCCCATAAGCAGGGAGCGACGGTCACATCACATTTGGATCATACGACCTAACGAGTGGAAGGAACGTGCGGCGGAGCGTATGGAAACCGGGCAGGTACAACATTGATCCGAGGCTGTTCCGGATTCAGGCTGAACTTTTGTACGCCGAGGCGGCCGACCGGATTGTCTCCGGGGAACGTGCTGCGGCGGAGCCTCCGCGTCGTGACGATCCTGATCTGACGTTCCCACTTGGCTGCATGGCCCAAATCCCGGATTGCTCGTCATACTACGAGGGAAGCTTGAGAACATTCACATGTGGTGGCAGCGGCTGGGGAGAGTTGCTGTGAGGCGCGAGCGGCTCACCGCATCGCTGTGCCGGCTACACCCGCGGCCTGACACCAGCACACCAGCACGCGACGGATGCAGCGACATCCGAGTGGATCGGCCACGCGTCGGTGCGATTGACGTTACAGGCCAGAGCGACGATCCAGAGTCTCGGTCAAGACGGGTCGAGAATCGTCCGCGCCTTATCGAGCGGGGTTCGGGCGGGTTGCTTGATCCGCACCCGCGATGACATTTTCAAGAACGCACGCATCCGCTTGAGCATCGACAACCTCACGCGCCAGCGCTGCGAGGAGAGCGTCGCCGCCGCCGAACGTGCATGACCGACCCACCGAGCGTCGCTCGACGGATTGCAGAAGCGGCGTGACCGCTAATTGCTGGTCAAATCGTGACCCGAGCACTACGTCAGGCTAGAGACGAGTGCGCCAGAAGCCCGGCTCGCGACTCGTGTGAGCGATCGCGAGCACGCGGATCTCGGCGTCGAGCTCGATGAAGACGACCGAGTAAGGGAAGCGTCGAAGCAGGAACCTCCGGATGTTGAGCCGCTCGGGCACGTCGCGAACAAGCGGCCAGGTCTGCGGCGCATCCGCGACACGCTGAAGTGCTTCGCGCACCGCTGTTACGAAGTCGATCCCAAGAACCTGACGCCGCGCCTCGTACCACTCGGCGGCCATCTCCATCTCCTCGACTGCGTCGTCGTCGAAGCGAAGAGGCTTGGTCATCGCTGTCGCAGCTTGGACTCGATCGAGGAGAGGACTTCGTTGGCATCACGACCGATAGATTCGCCACGGACGGCGCGGTCTGCCCGCCTCGTGATCTCTTCGGCCCAGCGTCGTTCCGCCTCTTCAGGCGGCAGAGTGCTCTCGACGTCATCGAGGCTACGGAGCAACTCGGCTGCGACGTCGGCACGTTCGTCGATGGGCAAGCGAAGCGCTTCCTCAAGGACCTGTCGTGCCTGGTTACTCACACGCATAGAGTACCTCTCAACGCCGGCCGCGTCGACGTGCGTTTCGTGACCGGTTCCGCGCCGCCGTGCGAGTGAGAGTCGAGTCGAAGGACGCACGACGTGACCGAGCCGGAAGACAGGAGCTTTGACGGGACGAACGCACTGTGGACGCCGCTACCTGGCTCCGACAGCCGGCGACTCGTCGCAGCGGGCTGGGTCGCGGCCGTCGCAGGTCAGGTGGCGACGCGCTAGGGTCGCGCTCGATGAAACCCAGTCCCGGCGATCCGGTGCTTCCTTTCGCAACGTGGAGAGACTACGAGCGCTGGCTCGCGAAGCACCACAAGACGGCGACGGTGGTGTGGATCAAGCACGCGAAGAAGACCTCGGGCGAAGCGTCGATCACGTGGACCGAGGCCGTGGACGTCGCGCTCTGCTACGGCTGGATCGACGGCCAGAGCCGTTCACTCGACGAGCGCTATTACCTGCAGCGCTACACTCCGCGGCGCGCACGAAGCAAGTGGTCGAAGATCAACCGCGACCGCGTCGCGCGCTTGATCGCGAGCAAGCGCATGCGGCCGGCAGGGCTCGCGGAGGTCGAGCGCGCGAAGGCCGATGGCCGGTGGGACGCGGCGTACGACTCGCCGCGCACGGCGGAGGTTCCGCCGGATCTCACGCGCGCGCTGTCACGCGCTCCGAAAGCCAAGGCGAGCTTCGCCACGCTCGATGCGACCAATCGCTACGCGATCCTTCATCGCCTGATGATCGTCAAGAAGCCCGAGACGCGGGCCCGCCGGATCGAGGCATTCGTGGCGATGCTCGCCGCGAAGCGCGGTGGTGCGAGCTCGACTCCATAGGCCGAGCATCGGCCGCCTCGCGGTTGGGCAGCGCATCGTGCAGCTCATGGATCCGCAGGGCGCCGCGTTCGCACTCGTGACTCCGCCGAAGGGGTAGGGCGCCACGACACCAGTGCGGTATCGTGGCTCGATGGAACCCGATGCCGAGACTCGCGAGGATCTGCTCGACGTGCTCGGCGAGTACGTCGCGCGCGGCGGAGTAGCACCGCTCCTCGCACAGCCGGTCGAGCCGGGCGACGCAGCGTTTCCCGAGCCGTGGGCGCCGACCCCATCGGGCGTCAGGCAGCTGATGCGGCGACTCGCCTGGCACGCGGGGCTCGATCGCGAGGTCGAGATCGAAGATCGCCGCGCCGGCGCGGTGCCGACCGAGCGCAAGCCGGCAACCCGGGTCGAGCTGCTCGAGGTGCGGCGCAAGTCGGCGCTGTTCGCGCTCGGCTTCATCGGAGAGGACGATATCGCCGGCACGCTCGCGCACGAGATCGGTGTCGCGCACGCGGTGCTGCATCGACCCGACGGTGTGGATCCGTATCGCACCGCGGAGGCGCCGGTCATCGCGGTCGATCCTGCGGTCGACCTCGAGCGTGGATCGATCGCGACCGTGTATCTCGGGCTCGGCGTGCTCGCCGCGAATGCCGCACGTCAGCAGCATTCGATTCACGAGCGGACGAACTTCAACCCGATGCTGGTCACGTCGACCGGCGTCCAGATCGAGTCGGGCTACTTGCCGGTGGAGTCGCTCGTCTATCTCGTTGCGGTGCAGGCCGCGCTGCGTGGAGAGAAGAAGCCGCCCGCGGGACTCGTGCCGACGCAGCGCCGCCAGGTCGCGGCGGTCCTCGAGGAGCTCGACGGCGAGAAGCTCCGCGATCGACTTGGGATTCCGCGCGACGCCGTCGGCGCCCGGCGACCCGCCGTGGAGCGGTTCAAGGACGCGCAGCTCACGGCCGACGAGGGTGTCGCGCGGAACGCGTTCCGGTGGAATACGAGCCGCAAGGGCGTCGGCACGATCCTCGGGACGGTCCTCGGCTTCAGCGTGTCGCTCATCGCATCGCGCGGGCTGCTGCCGATCTTCACGATCGGTGGCGCAGGCGTGGGTCACATGGTCGGGCGTCGCGTGCGTGTGCCGCGATGCTCGGCCTGCGCGACCGTGAACGCACCGGGCGCCGCGACCTGCGTGAAGTGCGGCGCCGTGTTCCGCGGTGACATCGAGCATCTCTCAGAGCGGCTCGATGCCGAGGAACGCCTCGACGACAGCTGACCGCGTCAGCGTCGTCGAGAACCACGGCGCATCCAGGTGTTCTGGATCAGTGCCAGTGACCGTGCTCGACGGACCAGGACGTCTTGCCCTCGGGGATCGGCCCCGGAGGCTGCGGAGTTCCTGGCTTGTCACCACCGGCCGCCGGCGGAGCGCCTGCTGGTGCGCCTGCTGGTGCGGGTGCGCCACCTTCCGGCTTCGCGAGCTCCTTGAGACCGCGCTTGATCACGAACTCGTCGTAGTAGTTCGCTGCCGTCGCCTCGCCCTTGGCGATCCGCTCGTTGGCCTTCTTGAGCTCCTCGTCGATGAGGGTCTTGAACGCCTCGATCGGCTGAGCGCCGGAGAGGAAGCGGCCGTTGATGTAGAACGCCGGAGTACCGGTGGTGCCGAACTTGCCGACGTCGGCCTGATCCTGCTGGACCAGCTTCGGGCACGGGCCCTCCATGTCGGCCTTGAACTTGTTGAGGTCGAGGCCGACCTCCTTCGCCAGCACCGTCATGTTGTCGAGCCCGAGGTTCCGATTCGCCTTGAACCCCTTCTCCCAGATCAGCTCCTCCATCTCCTTGAACTTGCCCTGGAGATTCGCGGCGCACGCGGCGTGCGACGGAATCGTCCCCTGCTGAGGATGGACGAGGTAGTGCTTCATCACGATCCGAACGTCGTCGCCGTAGTCCTTCTGCAACTGCTTGAGGGTCGAACCGACCTTCTCGCAGTAACCTCACGTGAAGGTGAAGGCCTCCATGATCGTCACCTTGGCGTGCTTGGCACCGATGACGGCTGACTCTCCGACGGGCACGGCGTAGACGGCGGTCGGGCTTGGCTGCGCACGCGCCGGTTGTTGCGCGCGCGCCGCACCTGCCCCAGGTGCGGCGCCGATCTTGCTTTCGATCACGGTCAAGCGCTGAGCGATGTCGTCCAGCTTCTTGTTGATGTTCTGGTCCTCGCGCTGGCAGCCGAGCGCGGTGAGCATGAGTGGGACGAGCAGGAATCCGAAGCGCTTCACGAGGGACCTCCAGGGGGTGAAAACGGACGCCGCGTACAATACCCGCGACCGCTCCACGACGCTTCTCCTTGTGACTGCAACTCTCGGCCCCCGGCGACCCGAATTGCCGCGACCAGCGAGGTCGCCACCTCGACCCCGACACCCGGTTACGTTCTCGCGCCATCGGGGGCGGTCGGGAGGCGTATGTGCC
Organism: Deltaproteobacteria bacterium; assembly: GCA_013813945.1. Taxonomy (GTDB): domain Bacteria; phylum Myxococcota_A; class Polyangia; order Haliangiales; family Haliangiaceae; genus JABFXX01. The sequence goes on from JACCQV010000627.1 coordinate 6,628, forward strand.
TGTGATGCTTGGAG
>JACCQV010000628.1 GCA_013813945.1 Deltaproteobacteria bacterium
ATCTCCGCGACCGTGGTGTGCCCCGGCGGTACGAAGACGGAGTTCCACGCGAACGCCGGCGCCGGCAACTACAGCTGGATCGCGAACGCATCGATGATGAGCGCAGAGGAGTGCGCGAGGATCTGCATCCGCGCGATGACGAAGGGCAAGCGCACCGTGATCCCGGGTTGGGTCAACAAGCTGTCGTGCTTCGGCGTTCGCCTCGTGCCGCGCCGGTTCGCGTCGTGGATGGCAAATCGCGTCCTCGGCAAGCCGCGTCCCGGGCAGCTTCCGTCCCGTTCAACCACCGGAAGGGCCGCATGAACGACTCCGACAATCAGCGCCGGTGGCGCCCCGAGCAGCCCGGTGTGTACGAGGTCTGGTACACGACCTGGAATCACCCGAAGACGGACCAGGGGTTCTGGCTGCGGTTCATCACCGAGGCGCCCAAGCTCGGCACCGGTGGCTCACCCCCGTACGGCGAAGCGCCGCGCGGCGAGCTGTGGTTCGCCCGGTTCGATCCGAAGCGGCCCGACAAGACGTTCGGGATTCACAAGCGCTTCAGAGGCGAGCTCGTGACCTCGGCGACCGATCCGTTCAGCGTTCAGATCTCGGGCTGTCACCAGGGTCACGATCACAGCTTCGGCGAGCTGTCGGGCGGTGGTCATGACGTGCGGTGGGATCTGCGCTGGGTTCCGGCAGCGCGGACCCTGCGTCCCCTGCCCGATCTGCTCTACGCGCGCGGCGGCATTGGCGACACGCACTATCACGTGCCGAACCCGCGCGTGCCGCTGTCGGGAACGTTGCTCGTCGACGGCGAGGAGCTGACGTTCGAGCGAGCGATCGCGGGGCAGAGTCACGTGTGGGGCAAGAAGCACGCGTACTCGTGGGCGTGGGGCCACTGCGGCGAGTTCGTGGGTGCGCCGGATGCGGTCCTCGAGATCCTCGGCGCACGCCTGCAGCGTCGCGGGATCACGCTGCCACCCACGATGGTCGTCTCGCTCGATCTCGATGGCGAGCAGCACCGCCTCAATCAGTTCCGTCATGCCGTGTTCAATCGCGGCTCGTGGGGGACCGGCCGCGCTGCGTTCTCCGCGTGGTCACCACGCATCAAGATCGAAGGCGAGCTGACGTGCACACCGGACCAGATGGTCAACGCGCCCTACGTCGACCCTGACGGGACCGAGCTATTCTGCGCGAACACGATGATCGGCGATGCCCGCGTGACCGTGTGGAAGCGCGATGGCACCAGGTGGCGGGAGCACCGCCGACTCGAGGCCAAGCGGCGGGCGCAGTTCGAGATCGGGAGCCGGGTGCGAGATGCACTCGTCACCCGCCCTCACGTCCTCGTCACGTAGTAGTGTCGCCCGCGATGGAGCGCAGGAAGACCCCGCTGTGGAACGCGCACAAGCAGCTCGGTGCGCGCCTGATCGACTTCGGCGGCTGGGACATGCCCGTCCAGTACCCCGCCGGAACGATCAAGGAGCACCAGGCAGTGCGCCGCTCCGTCGGTCTGTTCGACGTCTCGCACATGGGCGAGGTCTACCTTCGCGGCCCGAACGCGCGCGAGCAGGTCGAGCGCCTGACCACGAACAACGTCGCCAGCGCACCGGCCGGCAAGGCCATCTACACGCTGCTGTGCCGCCCCGATGGCGGCGTTGTGGACGACTGCATTTTCTACAAGAAGTCGGACACCGAGTTCTTCGTCATCGTGAACGCGTCGAACACCCCCAAGGATGTGGCTTGGTTCCGCGAGCACGTGAAGTTCCCGTGCGATGTCGTCGATGTCTCCGATGAGACCGCGCTGATCGCGGTGCAGGGGCCCAAGGCCGTGGCGATGGTCGATGCGCTCGCCGGCGGAACGCTCGCACAGCTGCCGAGCTTCACGTTCGCGGAGACCACGGTCGCCGGGGTCGCGTGCACCGTGGGTCGCACGGGCTACACCGGCGAGGACGGCTTCGAGCTCGCGTGCGCCAACGGCGACGCGGTCCAGCTGTGGAGCGCCCTGCTCGAGGCGGCGACTCCACTCGGCGGTCTCCCGATCGGGCTCGGAGCGCGCGACACACTGCGACTCGAATCCAAGCTGCCGCTGTATGGCAACGATCTCGACGACGATCACACGCCGCTCGAGGCGGGCCTCGGCTGGGCGGTGAAGCTCGAGGGCCGCGAGTTCCTCGGCGCCGAACGCCTGCGCGAGCAGAAGCGCACGGGGCTGACGCGTCAGCTCGTCGGCTTCAAGATCGACGAGAGCCTGCGCGCAATCGCGCGTCATGGCTATCCGGTCGTCGACCGCACGCGCGGTGCACAGGCCGTGATCGGCACGGTCACGAGTGGTGGCCCGGGCATCATCGTCGGTGGCGCGATCGGCCTCGCCTATGTTCCGGTCGCGAACGCCGCGCCCGGAACGCAGCTCACGATCGAGTGTCGCGGTAAGGATGTCCCCGCGACCGTGGTCTCCGGCAAGTTCTACAAGCGGAGTTAAGAAACGTCATGTCCAGCTTCCCCGCAGATCTCCGTTACACCAACGACCACGAGTGGCTCCGCGCGCAGGGCACGAGCTGGCGCGTGGGCATCACCCAGTTCGCCGTCGACGCGCTCGGTGACATCACCCTCGTCGACCTCCCGAAGGAGGGCGACCTGGTGACCAAGGGTCAGCGGTTCGGGACGATCGAGAGCGTCAAGAGCGTCTCCGATCTCTACGCGCCGGTCTCCGGCCGTGTGATCGCGATCAACACCACGCTCAAGGACTCGCCCGAGAGCGTCAACACCGAGCCGTACGGCAAGGGCTGGATGATCGATCTCGAGCCGACGGAGAAGAGCGAGCTCGACGAGCTGCTCTCCTCCGAGGCCTACACGACCCACGTCTCCGCGCAGTAGCTATTGCTTCGCGTGCGCGTCGGTCATTGCGACCGGCAGCCCACCGTCATCGACGACCTCGCGAGCGAACTGATCGCACGTGAGCTTCGTGTCCTCGGCGAGGTTCTTCAGCTTGCCCGGCTCCGCGAAGTGGGTGTCGACGTACTCGTCGCTCGCCCAGCGCTGGCACTGCTTCTTGGCCTCGGGCCCGGTACGCCAGCTCGCGATGTGGGTATCGAAGTGCGTCTGCATCGCGGGGCGATCGGCCTCTTTTGCGCGCGCGAACATCGCGACGCGGAACTTCTCGTCCTTCTCGCAGGCGACCATCTTCGCGACGACCTTCATGCAGTCGTTCTCGGCCTCCGTGTTCGGAGTGGCCGTGTACGTACCGGTGGTCAGCCACGTCGGCTCGGCATCCTTGAACGTGCCGGTCCAGCGCTTCGCGACGACGACGCGCTTCGCGTCGGCATCCCAGCGAAGGAGCACGGCGTTGCGGGCATCACGCCCCTCGTACTCGGCGCCGTAGCGGAACAGAACGCGATTGTTCGGAACGGTCTTGAGCTCGGCCCAGTGATTCTTCGAGGAGTCGAGCGAGTAGCGCGGTCCGACGTCGTAGGCCGGGGCCCCGTCGCGATAGGCGCGCAGCATGCCCTCGTCGCGACCCTCGGCGGACTTGCCGGTCGTGATGATCCCGAGCTGGACGATCGAGCCGTCCTCGAGCTTCCAGTCGACGAGGTTCGTGCCCGTCCCCTTGCCGCCGAAGTACATCTCGCCCGCGCCGAGCTGCCAGCCGGTCGTCGCCGCGCTGCCCGTCGCGCTGCCCGATCCGGTCGCTGCACTACCAGCCGAGCCGACTGGATCCGTCGTCGGTGGAGGCGCGGGTGGCGCTTCCTTCTCCTTCTTCTTACACCCGACAACGAGGACGAGACCGCACAGAACCGAGGCCAAGATATTTCGCATCGCACTCCCTACCGCAGTTCCGCGTCACGGACCGGTCATCTTACGCCGCCTCACCGGGCGCCTGCGCTCAGCGAGTGGGCGCCAGGACGATCGTCTGCGCCTGCTCGCGATGCCGCGCGCAGCGCTTCGAGTCCGCCGCGCACTGGATCCGGAGCTCTGCGGAGTTGTCTGGCGAGCGAAACCGGTCGTAGGCGGCAAGCGCGTCCGCGGCGTCGGGCTTGCCGAGCGCGGAGAGCGCCATCGCCTGGCTGCGCAGTAGATCGGGATCTCGCGGAGAGAGCTCGAGACCCTTGGTCGCTGCATCGAGCGCACCGACGTTGTCGCCGGTCGAGCCGAGCACGCGCGCATAGAGCATCCACGCGCCCGAGTTCTGTGGCGCGCGCTCGGTGCATGCCTTCGCCGGAGCGATCGCCTCCTCCCAGCGCCAAACGCGCGCGAGCGCATCCGCGGCGACGGCATCGAGCACCGCTGGTCCGGGTGTGGGCAACAGCGGCCGCGCCTGCGCCACGAGTGCAAGCGCATCATCGACCCGCCCCTGCTTCGAAGCGACCCAGCCGAGCTGGACGAGCACCATGGCGCGGGCCCGAGCCGCATCGATCGATTCCCCGCCGCGTCCTGAGGCGGGGAATCCCCCTACGGCGAGGGTCCCCCTTGTGGGGGCCCGCTTGTCACCCGCGGGCGCCTGGGCAAGCGCCGTCTCGAGCACGGTCCGCGCCTCTTCGAGCCGCTCGCTGACGGTGCTGACCAGCGCCATCCCGTGCTCGTACATGCGCTCCCAGGGGGCACGCAACGAAGCCTTCGCTCCCTGGCCGAGCTCGATCCGGGTCTCCGCGATCAGCGTGATCGGCTGTGCCTTGCACGGATCGAGCACGACATCGCGGGCACCCGATGCACCGGCGATGAACGCCTGCCCGGTCGGAGTCTTCGCATCGCGACACACCGCCTGCTGCAGCTTCAGCGTCCGGCTGCGATGGCGAAGCCGCGCGGTCACCGTCAGCGGCAGTTGCTTGGCCGAGAGCTGCTTGGGTACGTCGAACGCGAACCGCGTCGCCTGCGCCTCGCGCGCGGCGAGCGTCTGCGTCGCGATCTGGGTGCGGAACGCGGCCATCTCGTGCTCTTCGAGGATGTTGCCCTTCTCGTCGACCACGAGGGTCCGCAGAACGTGCGTGTCCTCGTCGTTCGGATCCGTCGCATGGTTCAACCCCGACGACGCGAGCCGCTTGCCGAGACGATCCGCGACCTCGACCTCGACCCACGTGTCCTGGATGTCGAGCACCCCGCCGGGGAACCGGTGGCCGACGAGCAGGTTCCGGATCACGACATCGAGCGAGATTCGCGAGCCCGGCGCAACCGGCGCTCCGTCGGCCGGGAGGTGCCAGCGCGCCCCCCGCGGGTCCTCGATCCGTGCGCCCGCGACATCGATCGAGGCAACACCCTCGAGCTTCGCGGTCAGCTTCGCGAGGTGCTCCGCATCGCCGCGCATCGATGCCATCCACGTGTGACCACCGAGGAACCGATGCGACGCGATCGTGCCGTCCTTGGCACCGAGCTCGTTCGCCGTCGCCGGCTCGCGCTCCATGTGGCAATCGATGCACGACTTGGTCTCGACCTTGTCAACGCGAGCCATGCCGTTGCCGGTCCACGCCGAGTTGCGCCACATCCCCGGTTCGTCGAGGCCCGACAGATGGACGGGCATTCCCATGTCCGGAGACAGGAACCCGCGATGGCAACCGACACAGAGCTCCGCGCCCAGCTTCTTCACGGACGCCTGCTGCTTGTGCTTCGCGATCGACGTCGCGTTGCCGAGCTCCGGTGCTTCGATCGGCGTGCGGGCCCAGACGTAGCTACCGTTGCCGTCCTTCGTCGTGCTCTGGATCCCGTGGCACAGGCGGCAGGTCACCCCCGAGTGCGAGCGCAGATCCGCCGCGGGCACCGGAGCCGACGATGTCATCAGCCCGTCGACCATCAGCGGCATGTCGTGACAGCCGCCGCAGTGCTGACTCGTCCCGTTGCCGAGATCGTGGCGCATCAGCTCGACGTTGGTCCGGTAGATTGGATTGCCAAACGAGGCGAACGAGTGCGGGCTCGCCGACCAGTGAGCAGCTGCATCCGCGTGGCAGGTGGCGCAGCTGTCGACATCCGACAGCATCTCGCCATCGGTGGTTTCATCCGGCATCCGCGGGGTCGATCGATCGATCGCGACGAGGCTCGGAAAGTGATCGCCGTCGGCGCGCGGGATCCGGGCCTCCGCGAGGACCGGACCTGTCGGCTCACTCGGCCGCACGGCAGCCTCCTGGCTCCCGCAGCCAGTGGCGATCACGATCGCGATGAGCCCCGCGGCGCGCATGGACCTAGTGCTTTCTCCGCAGCATCATCATGCCGAGACCGAGCAGCACCATGCCGCCGATCGCACCGATGCCGAACCCCATCGCCTTGGTGCCGGGCGGCGTCGCGAACTTCGCGCCACCGGGTGCCGGCGCCGGCTTCTTCGCCGACGACTTCTTGTAGCCGATCTCCCAGAGGTCGCGCTTGATCACGGTGTTGAGCGCGAGCTTGCCGCGCGGTGCATACGCGAGCTTGCTCGCCGCGATCGTGTTGCGATAGCC
>JACCQV010000637.1 GCA_013813945.1 Deltaproteobacteria bacterium
GCCCATGTCGCCGGCACGAGCACATGCCGCGCGTCCCGGAAGAAGCAGGTCTGCATCGCGAGCTCGAGCTCGAGCTCCGCGCGTCCCGTGCGCGGCGCTGCGATCGAGACCGTGACGGAGCCGGGGCCACCCGCGATCATCATCGCGGATCGCCGCGAACCGGGCGGCTGCTTCGCGAGCTCTTCCTTGTCATCGCCGGCCAGCGCGGCCCAGCGCGTGGAAGCTTGTTCCGAACCGATCAGATGGAGCTGTCGCTTGCTTCCGTTCTGGCGCACCGAGGCGGCCGTCACCAGCGCGGTCGTGGGGATCTCGAGCGTATCGACGGTGATGCCGTACCCGGATTCCTGGAGCGCCAAGGTGTAGCTGACCCGAAACGTCGCGATGGTGCCGGTCAGCTCGCCGTGGACCGCTGTCACCTGCGAGCTCACTGCCGCGTCGAAGTTCGAGACCACCTGGCGGGCGGCCGCTCCCGACGAGACCAGGAGCACCGCGAGCGCGAGGGGACGCATGCGGGGTGAGACAGCGACGTGGCGCTACGGGTTCCCGGTATCTGGCTCGGTTGCAGTTCCTGGAATCTTCGCAGGTTGGATGTCGGCAGGGATGAACCGGCGGTCGACGAGGTCCGACAGATCGATTGGCTTGCGCAGGATCCCGGCCTTCAGGGCGTACTTCATGATCTGCTGAAGGTCCTCATCCGTCGGAGTCAGGTGACGGTAGCTGACCCGATCGAGCGGCGACGTCAGCACGAACTCGCACGCTCATCGATCGAACCCCCACCGTACGCTCGGGGGCGGGGATGGGGAACAAGAACCTGGACACGGCCGAGGTATCCTGGCACGTCGCAGTGCATCGCAACGACTGGGCGCATGCGTTCAAGTGGCTGAAGCTCGGATAGACTGATCGCGTGCCTCGCGCGCTGAGCTTCCTGATCATCGGCTCGCTCGCGGCGTGCTCGGAGTGGGATTCGCTGTGGTGCCTCCCCGATGCACCGCCTCCTGCACCGCCGTGGTCCCTGGGGCCAGAGCTGCCCGCCCCGCGGCTCGAGTCGGGGGTCACCTCGCTCGGGCAGCGCGTCATCGTCGTTGGTGGCTTCGATCAGAGCACCGCGCAGGGCCTGCGCATCACGCCGGAGGTGATCTCGCTCGACCTGCTGACGGGGACCTGGTCCTCGCTCCCCGATGCGCCGGTCGCGTGGACACACCCGAACGTGGCTGCCGCCTCGTCGACGCTCTATGTCCTCGGCGGCCACGACACCACCACTTTCCTCGCCCGCGGCGACAGCTTTGCCCTCGACCTCGGCCTGCCCGATCCGCAATGGCGGCCGATCGCACCGATGCCTGATGGCATGGAGCGCGGCGCTGCGGCCGTGGTGTCGATGCCACCGCACATCTACCTGCTCGGCGGTGCCTCGACCTCCGAAGCGCTGGCAACCTGTCTCGATTACGACTTCTCGACCGACACCTGGTCGGAGCTCCCGCCGCTCCCATCGCCGCGATCGCACGCTGCCGCGATGCGCCTCGAGGACGGCACGCTGATCGTCGCTGGCGGCCTCAGCTCCCTCGACTCCTCGCGTCCGCTCGGCGATGTCTGGGCACTTCCGCTCCACGCCACGGAGTGGGAGCCCCTCGCGCCCATGCGGCGTGCGCGTGGCGGCTGCGCCTACGGCACCGTGTTCGGTCACCTGATCTGCGCCGGTGGTGAAGCCGGCACCGGAGCCGTGGAGACCGTCGAGAGCTACGCTTCCAACACCGACGTCTGGACCACCCAGGACGACATGCCCGAGCCCCGTGCGGGGACGCGCGGCACGGTGATCGGCGGGCGTCTGTACATCCCCGGCGGTGCCGCCGCACTGCAATTCGAGCCGACGACGAGCTTGTACGTGTTCTCGTTTCTCGACACGCTGCAACCGTAGTAGGAAGAGACCCCGATGCAGGACGAGCATTCAGCCACGATCGTTCGCGTGATCAACGCATCGGCCAACGAGCTCTACGCGGCCTGGACCGAGCCGATGATCATGAAGCGCTGGCTCGCGACGGTTGTCGAAGCCGACGTTCGAGTGGGCGGCCAGTTCCGCATCGAGAACCACGAGAAGGACGGCACGATCAACGCGTTCACCGGCGAGTACCGCGTGCTCGATCCCGGCCACCGGATCGTGCAGACCTTCCATCACGTCAGCGCGACCCCCGGCGGCTACGAGGAGGAGCTCCTCGAGGTCATCCTCAAGCCCCTCGCGACCGGCGTCACCGAGCTCCGGCTGATCAACAGCTGGAAGGGCGCCGCGATGAGCAAAGACGAGCTCCAGGCCCTCGAGGCCGGCTGGGCACAGTGGCTCGATCTCCTGATCGCCGGCGTCGAGCCGATCAGCACCGAAGAACCCTGACCGACCTCGCCTGCTAGACTTCGGGCATGTCGTGCAAGCGTTGCAACAGCGACATCGAGCCCGGCCCGCGCGGCTGGTGTCGCGATTGCGAGCGCGAGTACGACACCTGGGTCCGCCGCCACGCGAGTGACATCATCTGGCCCGTCCTCGCCGGCATGGTGATCCTCTCCGCCCTCGCGCTCGGTCTCCCGCTCCTCGGTGCCGGCTACGTCGTCGCGACCACCGGGGTCTTCGCGGGGTTCGGCACGCTCGTCGGTCTGCAGCGCCTCAACGCACGGCGTCGTCGCAAGCAGTTCCAGCTCGCGTCACTTCCTCGTGCGTACCTTCCGAGCAAGACGTAAGCTGATCCGATGCTCGGCATCCCCGTCGCACTCGCCGTGTTCGGCGCCGGCGAGTGGGCCACGCACAAGTACCTCCTGCACGAACTCGGTCGCGACCGAACCTCGCGGTTCTCGTTCCACTATCACGACCACCACCAGGCCGTTCGCCGCAACGGCGGCTACGACCCCGCCTATGAGGGACCCGTCTGGTCCTCGACGACCCAGGCCCGCGAAGCGCTCGGCCTGTTCGCCGTCGCACTCGCCCACGCACCTCTGTTCCCGATCGCTCCGTTCTACACCTCCACCGTCTGGTACTGCCTGCTGCGCTACCGCCGCGATCACCGCCACGCGCACCTCGATCCGGCGTGGGCGCGCGATCACCTGCCGTGGCACTACGACCACCACATGGGTGATCAGGACAAGAACTTCGGCGTCGCCTGGTCGTGGTTCGACACGATCGCAAAGACGCGGGAGATCTTCGTCGGAACTGCGAAGGAGCTCGCGCTGCTCACGAAGCACGCGGCTCGCGCCTCGACCGCATTCGCCGGTGCCCAGGTCCGCGCGCAGCGCCGCAATCCGTTCCGGCGCTTGCTGTCGCGCCGGGCCTGAGTCAGTCCCACCGCGCTCCCACGAACGACTGGCACACGTCGAGCGGCGTGCGCTCATGCCGCGACGGTAGCACCGGCCAGCCACACGTCTTACATCGGTCCTCGCTGCGGTGCGTCGTGGCCGGCTGTCCGGCGCTCGGACAATAGTTCGCATTGCGGAAGCGATCGACGCGATAATCAGCGGTGATGAATTCACCGCTGTGGCTCGTGATCGTGACGATCGCAGGATGCAGCTCGCCTGGAAGTCGGGCCGCGGTGGCGGTGGAGTCATCCGCGACGGTGAAGGAGACGAAGGTCGAGGCGACCGCGCCGGCCTGCGATAACCCGGTGCTCGTCGTCAGGGACGGTCGCGAGCAGGGACTGGTCTGCGAGCCGGCGCTTCCCGCGGACGTGACGATCTTCGACCTTCGTGATGGCTGGACGCCGAGGCTGTTCGCACCGGGGGCAGATGGAACGGAGCCGGGATTTCGCGCGAACTATCTCGCGCTGGCGCTCGAGCAAGATCTCGAGGGCAAGCCACTGCCGGTGAACGCTGCCTTGACGGAGCTGTATGGAGTCGTACCGTCGTTCGCGATCGTTCGTCAGCGGTTCACCCAGGCTGCGAGATACGCGTGTCACGGCAAGGTCGATTCGACACCGATCGCGAAGCTGGCGCGTCCGTACGGCGAGGAACACGCGGGCCTCGTGCGGCACGCGATCCATCAGCGCAAGGTGCTGGGTGCGATCCTCGAGCGCGTTCGCGTTCAGCGGCAGCTCGCTGATTACGCACCGCTGGCGGCGGACCGGGAGCTCGGGCCGACGTACGAGCGCTGGAAGGTGGCCGACGAGCTCCATGCTGGGTTCGTGGCGGCGAAGCGTCACCTCGCGTGCGAAGGGCTGCTGGCCCCCAAGGAGGTCGAGGACGGCACGCTGTCGTGGGCGACCGCGAAGGCACTCGAGCTGTTCCAGCGCCGTCACTTTCTGATCCCGAACAGCCGGCTCGATCCGGAGACGCGCGCGGCACTGGCGACGGATCCGCGGGAGCTCGACTTTCGATTTGCGCTGCGCGTGCTGCGCGAGCGCGTGGTGGATGCGACGGGGTTGATCGAGGACGGAACGGCCGGCAAGGGCCCGCAGCCGATCCTCGGTCGCATGCTCGATCCCGAGGCCATGCGAGGTCCACGCGGTCACGGTCGGGGCTTGCGCGACGGAGCGCCGGACCTGGTCAGCGCCGCAACGGAGGCCGCGGCACGTCAGCTCGGCTGGTCGACCCCCGCCGGTGCGGAGGCGTTTCTCGCGAGACATCCGGCGGGTGTTCGCGTCGCGGTGGTAGTTCCACCGGTGCCGGCGTATCACGCGACGCACATGGAGCTGAGCGCCGAGATCGATCGCGGTGACGTCTGGTACGACGTGACGGCCACGGCGAGAGTCGCCTGGCGGCGGCCGGCGACGGTGCTCTACGTGCAGGACGGAAGCACGAAGCGTCCGCTGATCCGGTGGGCGACGACGATCGGTGGATGGTCCGATGTGAAGATCGGTGGTGCGACCGTCAAGCGGTGGAAGGAGTCCGACGTCGGCCCGCGGCAATGGCGCGAGCTGTTTGCGGCTCCGACGTGGCTCCCGCCCGGCTCGACCCCGGATAGCGATCTCGTGAAGTGGGTGTCGGCGGGTAAATGGGAGCTCAAGCGGTCGATCATGGGACCGGGCCCGCACACGGCGTTCGGCATGATGCTGTTACCCCACCATCGGGAGATCCGCGGGACGGGTGGCCGCACGCAATACGTGAAGAACGGCATCGGAACGCACGGCTCGGCAGTCGTGACGTCGATCCTGAACGGCACCAGTCACGGCTGCCATCGGCTCTACAACCAGCTGGCTGTTCGCCTCGGCTCGTTTCTGCTGCGCCACCGGAACCATCAGGTCCGGGGGCAGAAAAAGGAGTTCTATCGCCGCACCGTCCGCTTCATGGGAACCCATCAAGCGAAGATCGACACGCGCGGCTTCCTGTACGAGCTGACGCCGCCGGTGCCGATCGAGGTCCTGCCGGGGAACATTCGCTCCCCGCGTAAGGTGCCGCCGGTCGGCGCTGTAGCGGCGGGCGCCGAGTAGCAGAGCTCAGTTCGTGGTGGCCGTCGTGGCCTTGGCGGCCTCGGCCTCGGCGCGCGCCTTGGCAGCCGCGTTGAACACGGTGCACGTGTTGTTGCGGAAGTACCAGGTCGAGTCGTTGAGGCAGAGGTCGAGGTTGAAGACCTCGCAGCGGACGCCGTCCTCGTCGATGATCAGCGCGTCGTAGTAGTCGCAGTTGACGCCAAACGTGAACGTCTCGTTCGGGAACAGCACGTCGCCGCGCAGCTGGTTCGAGCCCCAGGTCGGGTCACCGACGTCCGTCAGGTAGATCTCCTCGATCACGTACGACGACTCGTTCACGATCGTGAACGTTGCGTCGTCATCGGTGGTGATCACGCAGCCGACGGCCGACAGGGAGACGAGCGCAGCAAGGGCAGGAACGAGCAAGCGAGTGTTCATCATTTGCCTATCCTGCATCAACGGCGCGCGTACTGCTCGATCTGAATGAAGAGAAATTCCGAGGAATCAGGCGGGTTTGCTCGGTTGAATAAAATCAGGTGTGACCAACCCCTCGATCACGGGGCGGCTAGCCGGTCGCGCCGGGCATGATCACCTGGATCTCGCTCGGCGAGACCGACGTCTCGGCTGCCCCGGGCTTGTACGACGCCCACCATGCCTGCGCCTTGGCGTCGGTCCACGCGTGCTCGGCAGGGATCGGGATCGCGCGCAACATCGCCGCGAGGTGGCGTGCGTCCCTCGGTCGATCATCGGGGTCCTTCGCGAGCACCGCCTTCATCACGGCGTCGAGCTGTGGTGGGCACCACGACTGCATCGCCGCGGCGAGGTCCGGGACGGGGTCGTAGATGTGCTTGTGGAGGATCTTGGCGTCCGCGCCCTCGCGCTCGAAGACCTCGCCGCCGGTCAGGAGCCACCACATGCAGCAGCCGAGTGCGTAGAGATCAGCGCGGCCGTCGAGCTGCATGCCGAGAATCTGCTCCGGCGCCATGAAGCCCGGCGTCCCGAGCATCGCGCCCATCTGCGTCAGCTTCGAGGACGACATCGAGGACAGCAGCTGCTCGCGCGTGAGGACGTTGGTGCGCTGCGGGGCAGGGAGCTCGTTGATCGTCTGGACGATGCCGAAATCGAGGAGCTTGATGACATCGACCTCGTCGGCAGCGCGGCTGACGAACAGGTTCGGCGGCTTGATGTCGCGATGGAACAGGCCAGCGTCGTGCGCTTCGGCGAGCGAGGCACACGCCTGGGTCATCATCTTGATCACGCGAGCGGCAGGTTGCCCGCCCTCGCGAACGACGAGCGACTCCATGTCAAGCCCGTCGAGGAGCTCCATGACGTAGTAGAAGACGCCTGCCTCGGTGACGCCGTAATCGAAGATCGCGATCGTGTGGCGACAGCGCATCGAGGCGAGGGTCTGGGCCTCGCGGCGGAAGCGCTCGCGGATCTCGGCGACGGACTCGGGATCGGTGAGCGCCTCGGGGCGGATCAGCTTGATCGCAGCAGAGCGTGCGAGGAGACGATGCTCGGCGCGCCAGACTTCGCCCATGCCGCCGGCGCCCAGCTTCGCGACGAGCCGGTACGAGCCGAGCTCCTTCGCGCGCTGTTCCGCGGACCGCGCTTCTGCACGCGACGCAGCAACCTGGCGGCGCATGCGCACGAGGTTCCAGGCGAGGATCAGGGCGATCGCGACGGCGATTGCGAGCGCGCCGGCGCTGGCGAACACCGAGGACCGCTCGAGCGCGTGCGTCGGTCCGAGCAGCGTACGTTCGGGAACGACGGTCGCGACGAACCAGTCGAGCGGGACCGTGACGCCGGCGCGCTTGCCACCGATCGGGGCGACCGAGGTCAGGTACGCGCCGTCGGACGCGTCGAGCTCGAGGAACTGCAGACGATCGAGGGCGCCGCCATCCTGGGCGATCGACTTGAACAGAGAGGTCAGTGCGGGTTCGCGAAAGTCCTCGTGGCGGAGGAGCTTGTCGCCCGTGGGAAGCGCGAGCTTGTCGGCCGATGGGTACGCGAGGATGATGCCGTCCCGCGTGAACACGACGGAGCGCGCCTCGTCGAGGGCAGGGCGCGCGACGTACGACGACAGCGCACCGACGTCGAAGTCGACCGTGAGCACCGCGAGCAGGCGCTTGTCGGGTCCCGGTGGAGACGGACTGTAGACCGGTTCGCTGCAGGTGATTCCGGTCTCGAAGCTGCGGAAGAAGGTGTAGGGCTCGGTCCATGCGCGTGCGCCGACGCGTTCGGCGAGCTGATAGAAGCCGCGGCGGCGAGGGTCGTAGTCCGAGGTCTCGGTGCGGAACTTCGTCAGCTTCGAGCCGTCGATGGTGAAACGTTCGACGTTGGTGCCCTGATCGGTGATCTTCGATTCCTGGACCTCGAGGCGGCGCTGCTCCCCGAGGTACGCGCCACGGAACGTTCCGTCGGTGAAGCTGATGCTCGCGTAGGACACGCCGGGGCGGCCGACGATCAGATCCGCCATACGCACGAGAACGTCGTCGGCGGAGCGCGTGGGATCGGCGAGCACGCGCAGGCGTTCGAGCAGCGGCCCCGCCTGATCGAGCGCGAACGTGATGTCGGTCTGGATCGCGATCGCCTGCTCCGCGAGCTGGCGGCGAGCCATCGACTGGGAGGCACCGTGCGTGGCGTCGCGACCGACCAGGAGGATGCCGACACCGACCGTGATCACGAGCAGCGGGATCGTGATCAGCACACCGATCGGCGATGCGAGTGCACGCGCGACGCTGAACGCAGGACCACCCGTGCTCGAGTCCTTGCTGCTAGCCACGAGTCTCGTAGACCGTACGCGCCGGAAGCTCGAGCGCCGTCAAGAAGCCGCCCTTGCCGCAGGCCGTGTCGAGTCCGATACACGCGGGGCCGGCCCACATGTCCGTGGGGTCATCGGGCGTGTGTGTCGAGAGCTCGTTTGGCAGCGTGCGCGTCGTCGTGTGGCCGAACACCACGAGCTTGCCGCGGTAGTTCTCGAAGAAGTCGCGATCGCGAAGCCAGAGCAGCGCGCGCGCTGGCTTGACCTCCGACGGATGTGGGAAGGCATCGTTCGTGCGCTTGATCCCGGCGTGCACGTAGATCGCGTGGTCGTCTTCGTAGAAGAACGGCAGGTCGCGCATCCACGCGATCACGTCGGAGGGAATGAACTTTCCTTCGAGCATCGACGCGAGCTCGTCCGTCGTCGGCGGATCTTCTTCGCCCGGGACCGGGAGGTTGGAGAACGAGCGATAGCACTCGAGACATCCATTGCTGCGCGGCAGCAGGAACTCGGGCCAGCCTTTGTCGACCACCTGCAACCACGCGTCCTCGTGGTTGCCGCGCAGCGCGACGATCTTCGCCGTCGAGCTGCCCATCAGGTCCCGGACCTTCGCGACCACTCCGGCAGAATCCGGACCGCGGTCGATGTAGTCACCGAGGAACACGATCGTGTCGTCGGCAGTCAGCTCCGGCAGCCGCTGGAGAATGCTCTCCAAGGCCGCGAGATCCCCGTGAATGTCCCCGATGGCGAAGGTCCGACCGGCCACGGCACCATCGTAGTGTAGGAATCGCCCACGATCACGGTGCGAGGTGTGGGTTCTACAGACGATCGTGATCGTGCCATTTCCTGCGGTTACCGTGGCACGAGTCGTGGAATCATGAAGGTCATGACGCCACGGCTGATGCTCCTGTCGATTGCCCCGCTGTTTGTCGCTGCCTCTGCGAACGCGCAAGCACCCGGCGAGTGGACGCCAGAGCAAAGCGCCGCGCAGCCGCACCACCCCGTCGGCTATGCGCCCACGTCGAACTATGCGCAGCCGCCTGTTGCGGCCGTCGCGCCGGCGCCGCGCGCGCGCCGGTGGTCGATCGGCTTGAACGTCGGCCAGACCGAGCTGACCGCGAACAGCGAATACGACTCTCAGTCGGCCACGTTCGACACCGGCTCGCTCGCGATCCGCTATCGCCCGTGGCGGCACCTCGAGCTCGAGCTGTCGTTCGGCGGCGGCAGCCAGACCGTCGACGACGATGAGTATTACGGCGGCGAGAGCGAGCTCGCGATGGCGACGGGTACGCTCGCGGCGCGCTATCGGTTCAACCCGCAGCGCCACTGGAACTGGTGGCTGCTCGCCGGCATCGGTGGCACCACCGTCGCGAACAGCGACGCGAGCGACGACGAAGTCGAAGCGGCGCAGCGCCCGCACGGCGTGCTCGGGATCGGTGTCGAGCATCGGTGGACGCGCTTCGCCGTGCAGTTCGAGCTGCGCGCGATGGCCGTCGGTCAAACGAAGAACGAGATGGAGCTCGCCGATCAGGGCATCATGACCACCGACGGTTTGACCGGCGGAAACTTCGCGTTCGGCGCCTCGTACTACTTCTAGGGAGCGTCGACGGTGGCCTGCACGGCCGCTTGCACGACCTTGCCCCAGCGTGCGCGCTCGTTGTCGTCGAACGCGGTCGTGTACGGGAGGTGGATGAAGCCCGCCTTGCCGCGGAACGCCATCTTGCCGAGGTTGGAGAACATGACGTTGTTGCAGATGTAGCGGCCGGGGTCCTGGCTGCGCTGGGGCTGCTCGCCGGCATCGATGAGTGCGTTCTCGATCGCGTCGAGTGGCAGCAGGGTCTCGCGCGTCGCCGGTGCGTCGACTGCGATCGGATGGGCTGCGCGGATGATGCCGCGGTTATCGGCGGCGCCACCGGAGAGCTCACCGGTGTCCTGGAGGTTGTACGCGAATTCCTCGAGAGCGATCTCGCCGCCACCTTGACCGAAGCTGAGCACGGAGCTTGGCTGGCAGCGGTCGATGACCTCGGCGATCGTTGCTGCCGCGCGGTCGTACTCGACGGGCAACACCATTCGCATCACCCGGGCCCCGCGAAGCGCGGCCGGATCGAGCGCGGTGACGCCGACCGCGGAGACATTCTCGTGCCAGCCATCGGCCGGGAACGGCTGGAAGCCGGTGACCAGGACCTTCTTGCCTGCCGGATCTCCCTCGAACACGCACGGCACCGGAGCGCGCCGGATCTGCGTGCGCGATGTGTCGCCGGTCGAGTGAACGCGCAGCTCGGTGAGGTCACCGCGCGCAGGGAGTAGATCCCCGACGCGAACCTCGATCAGCGTGCGAAACGCGGTGTTGATGACCGTCGCCCTTCTCTCGCTGAGCAAGCGATCGAGGACCGGTCTGAGATCGACGCCATCGGCCTGCAGCCGCTCGATCTTCTTGCCCTTGGGGAGCTCGAACGTGATCTTGTCGGTGTCGCTGTAGACACCGGCACCGGGCGAGACGACTACGCCTAGCCGCTTCGGGAACACCTCGAGGTACTCGAGCTCGACGCGCGAGCCGGGCTCGACATGCAGCGTGACGCGCGCGACCTGAGCCGTGTCCTCGAGGTTGATCGGGAGATCGATCCACGTGTTGGCGGCGCGCAGCCGCGACACGGTGAGGTTCTGGTTGCCGAGCACGCGGCCGGATTGATCGAGCGCGGAGAGCGTGACGATCGAGCCGCGACTCTGGTGTTGCCGCACCCGGATTCTCGCGCTGACCGTCAGGGCGCCGTAGTCGGCACCTTCGGGGAGAGCAATGTCGCACGTGCCGCGGACCTCGACGATGCCGGTCGCGCCGGGCGCGCCGCAGATCCGGTGTGCTTCGAGAACCTTCGCGTTGAGGGGATGGCCGGCGGCGTCGTACTTGCCGTCGATGAAGTCGCGCAGCAGGCCATCGTTCGGGGCGACGGTCTGTTCGCCTTCGGGCGCTTCCGCGCAGGCGCCGATGAGCGCGGCGAACACAACAGCAGCAAGGACAGGACGGAGCACCTGGCGTACCAGAGCAGTCGGCGTGCCACGATCCGCGTGTGTGATCGCCGCTACTTGGACCGCACCCCACGGCTACTCCACTAGCCGCCGGCGGGGTCCTCTGGTCATGGGGCTCCACACGCCAGCCACTCCGCGAGCTGATTGCGCATCTCGTCCGGTGGGTCGAGCGGCCCGACCGGCATCGTCGTGTTCGGACCGGCAGCTCTGACGAAGATTCGCTCGGCGTGCGTGCGGATGTCGTCGACCGTGTCGAACCGAAACGCCGATGGTGCGCCGTGCTTCGACGTCGAGTGGCAGCTGTTGCAGTAGGTGTCGACGAAGCTCGCGCC
>JACCQV010000649.1 GCA_013813945.1 Deltaproteobacteria bacterium
ACGCGGCTGGTGCGCCGAGCACGCCAGCGGCCGCCGGTGCACTCGCGCTGTTCAACCGCAGCGTCGGACCGTTCGAGGTCACGCGGGCGAACGAGGTCGGTTACCTCCCGTCGGTGCGCGTGCTCGATGCCGCGGAGGCCTACCGCACGCCGGTGTCACTGCCCGACGGCACGATCATGGTCTCGCACTCGGCGTCGCCGGCGAGCGGCAACTTCAACATCGTCTCGTTCAACCCGCGCACGGGAGCCCGCACCACCCTGGTCACCGCCGGTGGTTCCAAGCTCGACGCGCAGCTCGTCTACAAGTTCCCCGCGCGCAAGCTCTACAACAATCGTCGCCAGCTGGTGTTCGGCGGCCGCGCCGATCCCTCCTCGCCCGACTCCGCGGTGCTCCACACGCCGGATGCGCCGATGCTGTTCACGCTGCTGACCTCGAACTTGCGGCGCGGCCGTCCTGTCGACGCCTTCCGCGCCGCGACGTCGCTCGCGATCCTCGTCGAGGAACCATGCCCGGCGAACTGCGCCCCGAATGCGAACGGCATCTACGAGAACCGGCGCGAGCTCGGCTCGGTGTCGCTCGCGGATGACGGCTCCGCCCGCGTGACGCTCCCGTCGAAGACCGGTGTCGTGCTCCAGCTACGGGATGGCGCCACGGTCGTGGCGACCATGACAGAGGAGCACCAGCTCGGGCCCGGCGAGACCGTCTCGATGGGCGTCTCCGAGACCCTGTTCGATGCGGTCTGCGCAGGCTGCCACGGCTCGGTCAGTGGCTCGGAGCTCGACGTCCAGGTGACCCCGGACGCGCTCACGGGCGCGTCGACCTCGATGTCAGGCGCCCCGGTCGCCCCCCAGTAACTCCTGGCAGGGGTTCCGGGGACCTGAATACCGGCCGCGTTTGCACGTCTGCCTTGTGACGTCACACTCGCCTGGGTACGATGCGCCCGCTCCACGGAGGACGTATGGCTCGAATCAAGACTCGTTTCATCTTCGCCTCGCTACTTGGCCTTGGCCTCGTCGCATCCCCCGCGGTCGCCCAGAAGGCGACCAAGAAGGCACCGGCGAAGACCGCGCCGGCCAAGACGGCGAAACCGCCTCCGCCGAAGAAGAAGGTCGCGCCGCCCAACGCGGAGAAGAAGAAGAAGCTCGCGGAGCTGTTCGCCGGCTTCAAGTTCGGGATGACCAAGGATGAGGTCATCGGCGTCCTCACCAAGCAGGTCCAGGACACCTACGAAGAGAAGATCGCGGCGACGACGGATATCGCGGCGAAGGATCGCATCCGGAAGGACCGCAAGGCCGAGATCTCTCGCATCAACGCCACCTACGTGACGTTCGATCTCAACAAGCCGTCGCCATGGGACGTCTCGATCGTCGAGGAAGAGCTCGCGCACGGCACGAGCGAGTCGATGATGGAGCGCTGGGAGAACCAGGGCGGCAAGAACAACCGCCGGTTCTTCTTCTTCTACGAGGGCAAGCTCTACAAGATGTTCGTCTCGCTCGACGTCTCGATCCTCCCCGAGGACAAGCGGAACTTCGAGACGTTCCAGGGCGTGATGGCCTCGCAGTACGGCCCGGGCAACGTCGAGCCCGGCTTGATCACCTGGCACGCCGGTGAGTTCGATGTCCGCGCCGTCGACAAGCTGAAGAGCTACGGCGCGCTCGCGCTCATCATCGAGGATCCGAAGGTGAAGAAGGAAGTCATCGCGCTCCGCATCGAGAAGGCACCTCCCAAGAAGGAGACCAGCTCGATCATCAAGGCCGTGATCGACACCGACAACAGCGATAAGCCCGACACCAAGGCGAACAGCAACGCTGTCGACGAGGTGATCAAGGCGCAGGGCGGCGGAACGAAGAAGAAGTAGCGGGACGCCGACCGAAACGCCCGAAACGCAATGACGCCCGCACCCAGAAGGTTGCGGGCGTTTCTATTAGCCGTCGCCGTGAATCAGAGGAAGAAGCTGAAGCGCGAGCCCTTGCTCGACTCGATCTGCAGCTGTTTCTCGAGCTTGTTGCCGTCCTCGATCAGCTTCGTCGTCCGCTCGGCGATCGCGCGGATGCGGCGCGTGTAATAGAACTCGGACACGCCGGGATCAGCGCCCTTGAT
>JACCQV010000677.1 GCA_013813945.1 Deltaproteobacteria bacterium
CATGTACGACGAGCTCGGACACGGCTGGCCGTTCTGGGTCGCCGGTGCCTTGATCGGTGCGATCAGCGTGGCGACGTGGATCGTCACCAGGACCACAAAGGTGCCCACGTGAGGCGCGCCCTCGGCATCGGCCTCCTCGTGCTGCTCGCGGTCCACCCGTTCCTCCGCCCCGAGGGTGGCTGGGCGCTGCTGTCGACGTGCGACGTCGCCGCGTTTGCGACGGCGATCGGCCTGCTCGCCGGCTGGCACCGCTGGATCGCCGCGGCCTTCGTGTTCCAGCTGGTCGTCGGCCTGCCGGCGATGATCCTCGGGATGTTGACGACGTATCAGGCGAACATCAGCGGGATCGCGGTCCACGTCCTACCGCTCGTGATCGGTGGCGTGTTCGTCTACCGCGACGGCATGCCTCGGTGGAGCGCGATGATCGCCTGGTTCATGCAGGTGAGCACCCTGGTGCTGGCCGCGGCGATCGCACCTCCGGCGCTCAACATCAACCTCGCGACGGTCGTGTGGCCGCCGCTCGCCCGATCGTTCTCGCTGTTCCAGTTCCAGCTCGTCCTCACCGCCGCGATCGGAGTGGCACTGGTGCTCTGCGAGCTCGGCGTCCGTGCGCTAGTTCTCGACAGGCGCGAGCGCGCGCGCACCTAGCAGGTACTGCTCGATCACGCTCTGGATCTGCCCGAGCTGCTCGAGCTGCTGGATCCCGGCGATCTCGTCCTCGGTCAGATCGGGATGCCAGAACTGGATGAACACGTTGTAGCGGTCGGCGCCGCTGCGATTCCACACCTCGTGCTCGAACGAGTCATCGAACACGATGCAGCGGCCTTCCGGCTGCTTGCGTGTCTCGCGTCCCACACGCATCTCGACGCCATCTGGAACGATGACGCCGAAGTGACACGTGAGCTGCGTGTTCGACGCGCCGCAGTGCTGCGGGATGTGCGTGCCCGGGGTGAGCCGCGAGACGAAGGCCGTACCGGCGCGGCGCGGCACCGCATCGATCAGCTCCATCAGACGAGGGAACATCTTGCAGTGCTCCTCCCACCGATTGCCGCGGTAGTCGAGATACAGCACGTGCCAGTCGCCCCCGTCCGCTTGCTCCTTGAGGATCGGCCCGACGTAGTTGCGGAACGTCACGGCCTGCTGCGCCAGGAACGCCTCGAGCTCCGCACGGATCACGGCGTGGTTGTCCTCGAATGCCGAGACCCACGGGATCGCGCGAGCGTCCCACCAAGGCTGCGAATCCAGACCAGGAACGAGGAAGCGTGCGTACTGGAGCGGATCGAGCGGTGGGAACAGCGGTGGCTCGCCTGCCGCATCGCGCCGCAGCATCTCGGGCAGGTGCTCGAGGATCCCGGTCACTCGGTTCATCGGAGCGATGATAGCCTGGCGCCCGAATGACCGTCGCGATCATCGTGGCAATCGCCGGCATCCTGATCCTCGTCGAGCGGGTCGTCCCCGGTCGCGCGTGGCCTCGCGTGCCCGGATGGTGGCCACGAGCGCTGGCGATCAATGCGTTCCAGATCGGCTCCGTCTTCATCGCCGGCGCGACCTGGGAGAACTGGCTGCACCGTCCGCAGCTGTTCGCGCTCAGGGAGCTCTCGTTTGGCGCGCAGCTCGCGATCGGATACGCGGTCAACGTCCTCTGGTTGTACTGGTTCCATCGGGCGCGGCACGCGATCGGGCCGCTCTGGCGCTGGACTCATCAGCTCCACCACAGCCCGCAGCGCATCGAGATCCTGACTGCCTTCTACAAGCACCCGCTCGAGATCGTTCTCGAGTCGGTGCTGGCATCGGTGCTGTTCTTCGTGGTGCTCGGGGCGTCGCCGCATGCTGCGTTCGTGATTGGCACGTTCAGCGGAATCGCCGGCCTGTTCTATCACTGGAACATCTCGACGCCGCACTGGCTCGGTTACGTCATCCAGCGTCCCGAGAGCCACTGCGTTCACCACGAACGCGGCGTTCACGCGTTCAACTACTCCGAGCTTCCGATCATCGACATGGCGTTCGGGACGTTCCGGAATCCCCGGCGGTTCGAGACCAGCTGCGGCTTCGAGCCCGGGCGCGAGCAGCGGCTCGGCGCACTGCTCACCGGCCGCGACGTCAACGCGGAGTGACGTCGAGCGGCGGCCGCTGCCCGAGGACCATGATCGCGGGTACCAGGGCAAGCGCCGCGAGAACGCACGTGATCTCGCCGATCAGCGATGCGAGCCCGAAGCCGCGGATCGCGAGGTTGTCGCTGACCTGCAGCGACCCGTAGCCGATGATCGTGGTCAGCGAGCAGATGAGGACGGCGCCGCCGCTCGTGCGCAGCGTCTCCCGGACGCCGCGTCCTTCGCGCGCACGCTCCGCGATGTTGATCGCGTAGTCGACGCCGAGTCCGAGCGTGATCGGCAACGCGATGAAGTCGAGGAAGTTCACCTTCAACCCGAGGAGCGCACACACGGCGATCATCGCGAGCGTGCCGAGCCCGGTCGCCGCGAGCACCGCGACGGCGCGCCGGTTGAAGCCGACACCGAGCACGACGAGCAGCACGAGCCCGAGACTCGCGACCACAGTCACGAGGACGCCGTCCCGTGCGATCGACGTCACGATGTCCGCGAAGATCACACCCATCCCCGAGCTCGTCACGGTCTCGCCGGTCGGCAGGTGGAGCTCCCGGATCGCACTCGCGAATGCCATCAGGTCCCTGCCGTTCCACGGATCGAGATGATCTGCGATCTGAACGGCGACGAGCAGGCCGAGTCGACCGTCGCGCTCGGTCAGCTTGTCCGTGAGCGCGCGTGGAAGATCAGCGACGGTCAGCGGCCTCAGGTCGTCCGGCGGGCGCAGCTCGAGCAACTCGGCGTACGCATCGCGTCCCATCGCGCGCACGTCGACACCGCCGAAGATCTCCCGGATCTCACCGAGCAGGCGCAGGCGTTCCACCTGATCCGGAGGCAAGACGTCGAGAATCGAGCTGACGCCGCCGATCCGGCGCGCTGCCACGGGTAGCTCGGCATCGATCGCGCGGAGCGCCGTCACGATGCCGGCGACTTGGTCCTGACGGTCCGCCGCCACGTAGGTCTTGCCACCGACCCCACGGCCAAATGCCTCGTTCGTCGTCGTTTGCCACTTGCGGACGACGAGCGCATCGTCGGCCACGGACCGCAGGTTGCGGAGGTTGTACTCCAGCGGATCGTTGGCGAGATAGCGCCACACGATCGTACCCGCGCCGGCGGCGAGTGCCCCCGCGGCAAGGCACACCATCAGCGGTCGGCGGAACCCGAAGATCCGCGCGAGCACATTCCCGAGGCGATCACCACGTGAGACATCCGCTCGTCCTGCGAACTTGAGGACGAGTGCCGGCAGCAGGACGTACGAGCCAATCCAGCACACGAGCATGCCGACCGCACCGATCGCGGCGAAGTCGGAGAACCCGCGGAAGCTGGTCACCGCGAGCGAGCCGTAGGCGATCGCGGCCCCGAGCGAGGCGATGATCGTCGGGCGCAGGGTCGCCGCGATCGCCGCCGCCATCGCTTCGGGCGCAAGGTGGCGCTCGCGCTCCTCGAGGTAGCGAGCGACGAGCAGGATGCCGTAGTTGACGCCGTTGCCGGCGATGATCGCACCGAGGAACGCCGTCGCCGCGTTGAGGTGACCGACCGTGAGCGCCGCGGCACCGAAGGCGATCGTCGTGCACGCCACGACGTTCACGGTCAGCAGGACGAGCAGGCCCAGCCGCCGCAGATAGATGACCATCAGGATCGCGACGAGCGCAGCGGTGATCAGGCTCGACCACAGGATCCCGCGTGCGAGGGCGCGATGCTCCGCGACGGTCGTCGGGACGCCGCCGGCTGCGCCGACCTCGACGCCCGAGTGCGGAGCAGCGACCCGCGCGGCGATCGCTGCGATCTCGGCGACGAGCCGTTCTCCGCGCGCGATGTCTCTCGCCTGGAACGCGGTGTTGACCCGGATCAGAACGATCCGGCCGTCCTCGCTGATGAAGCCCGAGCGGGCGAGCCTGGCCTCGGCTGCTTTCCCGCGCGCGCGGAGGTCGTCGAGCTGCTTCCGGTCGCGCTCGGCCGCGCCTGGACCATCCTCCTCGAGCTCGACAAACAACGGATTCGCCCGCAGCTTCGCGCGCTCGATCCGGCGGACCAGCGCGTCGCGGGCCCGCACGAGGTCTGCCACGGGGACGAAGAGGTACCGGTGAGCGAACAGGAACTCGCGGAGCTCGGCGTCATCGACCTCGACGCTCTCCACGAGATC
Source organism: Deltaproteobacteria bacterium (assembly GCA_013813945.1). Classification (GTDB taxonomy): domain Bacteria; phylum Myxococcota_A; class Polyangia; order Haliangiales; family Haliangiaceae; genus JABFXX01. Next base: position 4,246 of record JACCQV010000677.1, read on the forward strand.
CTTGCTGATCGCCCGCAAGGCCTTGGCGACGCGCTCCGATGCCGCCTCGCGGGTCTCCGCGTCACGCGCAGAGACGAGGACCAGCGCGGTGTCCTTCTCGACCATCCGCGCCTCGAGCTTGCGGAGATCGCGAACCGCCGGCGCATCCTGTGGGAGCAGATACGAGAAGTCAGCGCGGATCGGCAGCCGGAACACGATCAGCAGGATCGCCACGGCGAACAGCGCGAGGCTCCCCGCGCAGATCGCGACGAGCTTCCGCTGGAGCCAGCGAACGTAGCGGCGGGCGGTGGGTTCTGCGGAAGACATGGCGCTGGAGAATCAGTGGAGTGACAGCTCGGTAGAACAGAGGGCCCTTTGTGCCCCCCCCTGCACCAGATCGGTACAGTACGATTTCGGGGAAGGCTTGCGTCGAACGGGGGTCGGGCGGGAGCGGCCTGCGTACGAACGCTACGGAACGAGCACAACTTTGCCGTGACTCTGCCTGCTGGCGAGTAGCTCGTGGGCGTGTCTCACGTCGGCAAGGGGCAGCGTGTGTCCGACCTGGATCGCGAGGCGACCGTCGACTACACGCGCGAGCAGCCAGTCGAGGGAGGGCAGCAAGAGCTCGGGGCGCGCGAAGATCGCGTCGAGGTGGAGGCCGAGCACCGCGTGCGAGCGGAACAGCAACTTCACCGTATCGACGGGACGCGGGTCTCTGCTGGAAACCCCGAACACGACGAGTCGCCCGAGAGGGGCGAGGACGGACAGGCTCCTGCGCAGGATCTCGCCACCGATCGACTCGAGGATGATCGCGGCGCCGCCGAGCTCGCGAACGGTGGTCTCGAACCCGTCGTAGTCGACCGCATGATCGGCACCGAGCGAACGCGCGAGGGCACGCTTGTCCTCGGTCGATGCCGTGGCAACCACGCGAAGGCCCAGCAGCTTCGCGATCTGAACGGCCGCGGTGCCGGCGCCGCCCGCCGCCGCGTGGATCAGGACGAGCTCGCCCGCAACGGCACGGCCGACGGTGGTCAGTGCGTGAAAGGCAGTCAGGAAGCTGACCGGGAACGCCGCGGCCTGTGTGAACGTCAGCCCGTCGGGGATCGGGACGCAGCTGGCGACAGGCACGACGGCCCGCTCCGCCTGCAGACCACCTCGCGCGGTGACCATGATCCGTGTGCCGACGGCGAGCGCCGTGACGCCGGGTCCGACGGCGAGCACCGTGCCCGCGGCCTCCGCACCCGGAGCGAACGGGGGCGTCGGACCGCCGACGTAGAGACCTTCGCGCTGCATGAGGTCGGCATAGTTGACGCTGCATGCGGCGATCGCGATGACGACCTCGCCTTCACCGGCGGCAGGCTCCGCGACCTCGCGGACGTGAACCTGCGAGACATCACCGAAGCCTTCGATCCGGACCTGCTTCATGCGGCCATCCAGCGCGCGACCCGCTCGCGGCGCGCTCGCACCGCGGCCTCGGCGCCGGATGGTGCTTCGATCATCGCAAACACGAGCTCTGCGCGGAGCACGCTCGTCTCCCCGTACGACGCGGAGACTCGGGTGCGAGCGAGACCGTCCTCGATTCGCTCCATCCGCGCCTCGAGGTCGAGCCGCGCGGGCAGCGGTACCGGGGCGAGGATCTTGGCGTCGCGGATCATCGCGAGCACGGCCCAGCGCTCGAGGTCATGCTGCGCCTGGAGCACGGTCTCGACGAGGGGACCGGCGATCTGTGCGGCGATCTCGACGAGCCATGTCGCAGGCAAGAGCGGCTGACCCGGGAAGTGATCGAGCAAGGCCGGATGATCGGCTGCGATCTGCGCAACGCCCGTCGCACGCTCGTCCGCGAACCGGATCGACTGGATCAGCTCGAACATCACCGGCGCTCGGCTGCCTCGTGCTCCGCGAGCCGCGCGATCGCTGCGACCGTGCAGTAGCGCGGCAGCGTCTGTGCATGGATCTTGTCCGGGAAGATCTGCTGCGGTGAGTCCGCAAGGAGTGCCATCAGCCGCTCGCGGCCGAGCGGCGTGAGATGGCCGTGCTGCGCGAACGCAGCATCATCGAGCTCACCGCGTGCCAACCGGTACATCGTGCCCTCCGGGATCGAGATCCCGAACCGCTCCTCGACGCGATACAGCAGGTCGAGCAGATCGAGCGATGTGAACTCGAGATCGTAGAACAGAAGCTGGTCGCCGCGCACGGCCTCGGTCTCCGGCAGACCGAGCGTCTCGCGAACGAGAGTGATCACGACATCGAGAGTCACGACACGAACCTCCTGAGAATGATCGCAGCATTCTGGCCGCCCATCCCGAACGACACCGACACGACACAGCTCGCACCCGTCTCCCGCGGCGCTCCGATCACGTGATCGAGCCGGCACGCCTCGTCGGGATGGACGAGGTTTCGCGTCGGCGGGACGACGCCGGTCCGGCAGGTCGCGATGGCGGCGATCGCCTCGAGCGCCCCGGCCGCCGCCATCGTGTGGCCGATCGCACCCTTGAGACTCGACACCGGTACGTGTTCCCCGAGCACGGTCTGGATCGCGCTCGCCTCCGCGATGTCACCGACGTGAGTCCCCGTGCCGTGTGCGTTGACGGCCTCGATCGCGCTCGGCCCGAGCTGACTGTCGGAGAGCGCGCGCTGCATCGCGAGAACCGCGCCGCCACCATCCGCGGGCGGTCGGTTGAGATCGAAGGCATCCTGCGAGGAGCCGTATCCGACCAGCTCGGCAATCGGCTCCACACCGCGCCGCCCCGCGCTCTCGAGCGACTCGATCACCAGCGCACCAGCGCCGTCTGCGAGCGCGAACCCACGGCGATCGCGATCGAACGGCTTGCACGCGCGATCCGCGGGCTCACCCGCGACATCCGCTGCGACGGCACGCAGCGCGTGGAATCCGAACAGGTAGTGACGCCCGAGCATCACGCTCGATCCACCGGCGACACATGCTTGCACACGCCCCTCGCGCACCAGCCGGAACGCCTCTCCGATCGCGGCCGTCCCGGTCGCGCACGCCACCGCGATCATCCGCCGCGGTGAACCGAATCGAGCGGCCAGGGTGGTGAAGCACGCACCCGCGGAGCGATGCACCATGGGCGCGCCGGTGTACGTGTCGAGGGCAGTGCCCCACAGCAGACCCGTCGTCGCAGCATCGCGGCCGGATTCACGGAGGGCATCGTCGATCGCGCGGGTCGCGATCACCTCGTCGCGGTCGATGCGATCGAGAGCGATTTCTCCGACCTCACCGCCCGACGTGACCTCGAGACCCGCGAGCCGCGCCACGGAGCGAATGCCCGCGCGCCCATCGAGCAGACCGCGCCACAGCGCCGCTGGAGTCGCGCCGAGCGGCGATAGCGCACCGGTACCCGTGATGACGACGCGGTGGCTCACCCGAGCTCCCAGGTGACCACGAGATCGTCGATGCCATCACCGTGCATGGCGGGGACGCGATAGGCGAGCTCGCCGGGTGGCTGGTCGCCGAGGATCGCCAGCATCGAGCGAGCGCCGGCTGCCGCGTTTGCGATGACAGCCCTGGGGCCGGTCGCGCGACGGCGCTCGATGCCGACCAGCTTGACGGTCCGTCCGAGGCTGGCGTGCGGTGCCGGCTCGCGCGAGAACAGGAGCGCAACACCTTCGGGATCCGTTCCGTCGTAGCCGGATCCTTGATCGCCACCGAACACGATCACCTCGGGCTCACTGCGCTCGCAGGTCAGCTCGAGCGCGACCCAGAACATGCCGGGTGCACCGCCGAGACCGAGCCCCCACGCGTGATTGCCGAGGGCGATCGCCAGTACCGACAGCCCCAGGTTGTCCACGCTGTGCAGCGTGTGCGTCGGATTCATGCGCTGCGCACTGCCCTCCTCGACGGCACGGACCCAGCGATGCAGATCGGGCGAGCCCGCCTGACACGGTGCGAGTGACACGAGTGCGGCCTCGGCCGGCAGTCGCGCATGCGCGACGACCTCGTGCGCTGCGGCGACGGCCAGCTGCACCGGTGCGTTGTAGCGCCGCAGCTCGCGCCACAGCGCCGGAGCTCCATCACGCACCGCTCCGATCTCGGTGCGCTCGGCGGATGCCACGAGCCAGGTCACGCCGCGTCCCCCGTGCGGATCGGAGCGCTCACCTTCGCAGCTCGTCCACCATGGTTGCGAGGCGCGACAAGGTCACCCCGCCCTCGAGCACGCGGGCGAGGTCCGGCCGGCGCACGGTGATGCCGTAGTGATCCTCGACGGCGATCACCGTCCCGAGCACGATCACCGACGAGAACGGGATGATCCCATCGAGCGGTTCGTCGGCGCCGCAGGTCCGGACCGGTGCTGCCTGCGCCGGATCCGGCGCGGCTGCGACGATCAGCTCGCGCAGCTCGTCGATCACGACGCGGGACGGGACAGACATCATTCGAGGATCGGCAGGCCGCGCTTGCCGTCGGTGCGCACCGGAGCGAGCGCGAGCGGCTTCGCCTCGGGGAAGAACCGCTCGTCCTTGTCCCGGTACAGGTTGTTGTACGAGCAGCCGGGCATCAGGCGACCGTCGGGCATCACGTAGTGCGTGCAGCACTTCTTGAGGCGTGCGACGTCGAGGTCCCAGGCATCCATGAAGGCGTGGATGAAGATCGCCTTGCACCGCGCCTCGGCACGCTTCTCGACCTCGCCCGCTGACAGCGGGTTCCGCGAATTGAACGTGTCCTTGAGGAAGCCCTTGAGCGAGCCGAGGATCACGTCGGAGTCCTCGCCGACCTTCGTCGCGGACCACAATCCCATGATCGCGTCCATGATCATCTTCTCGAGCTGATCGTCGCTGCGGATCACCGCGCGGTTCGCCATCGCGTCGAGGTACTGGCGGATGTTGACGAACTCGGGGAGGGGGACGTGGCGCCCGTCGTCCATGCGGAACAGATAGGTCGCGGTGTAGCAGCTCGGGTGCGAGCATGGCACCGGGTGAAAGCTCGACGCCTTCAGCCACGACGTCTGCTCCTCGATGAGCTGGTGCATCTCGGGCATCGTCAGTCGGTGACCGGCAGGCGTGCCGTGATAGCGATCGCCGCCATCACCGGTGTGGGCCATCGGTTGCAGGACGATGCTCGAGACCTGCTTCCAGTTGACGCCGAAGTCGATCAGCGCGCCGAGCTCGTCGGAGTTGTCGCCCTTCGAGATCGTCGGAACGAGTACGACCGGGATGTCGAGCTCGCTGATCATCTCGACACACTTCATTTTCATGTCGATCAGCTCGACGCCGCGGAGCTTGGGGTAGACGTCCGGCTTCAGGGTGTCGAACTGGAGCGACGCGTACATGCCGCCCGCCTTGAACCGCTCGGCGAACTTGCGATCGTTCGCGATCCGGCGGCCATGCGTCGAGATCAAAAGGCGCTTGATCTTGCCCTCGTGCGGGCCCTTGAGCACATAGTCGCAGAACTCGAAGAACTTCGGGTGCAGGGTTGGCTCACCGCCCGACAGCAACAGGAGTGGCAGCTCCCCCTCCTTCTCGACCAGCAGATCGACACCGCGCTTGAAGTCCTCGAACGACATCGTGTAGCGCTGCTGATTGCGCACGATGCAGACCGGGCACGTGAGATCGCACTTGTCGTTGATCTCGAAGATCGGCGAGCAGGTGTGCTGCAGGTGCTCGTCGCACAGTCCGCAGTCATTCGGGCAACCGTGCTCGACGCGGGTCGAGAACTCGAGCGGCATGGTGCCGGGCTTCGTGTACTGCAGCGATTGCACGTAGTAGTTCGCGTCCGACGAGGTCAGCACCTCGAACTTGCCGTGTTGCGGACACTTCTTCTGCATCCAGACCTGGCCATCGCGCAGCACGATGTGCGCGTCGATGACCTTCTTGCAGTCGGGACAGATCGACCGAGTGAATGCGAGGAACGCGGCGTCGCGATCTTGCTTGAGGACGGGTGCCAATACGGGATCGAACATGGGGCCTCCTACGCGATCGTTCCGCCGTCGAGGATCAAGACCTCGCCGTTCATGTACGTGTTCCGCGACGATGCGAGCCACGCAACGAGCTCCCCACACTCCGCGGGTTGGCCGACGCGCTTGAGCGCGCAGGCGTCGATGTAGCGTTTCTGGTGATGCTCGGGGATCGTGGCGCGCAGGCCTCCCTCGAAGATACCGGCCGCGATCGAGTTCACGAGCACGCCGTACGGCCCGACCTCGTGCGCGAGGCTGCGCGTCAGGCCATCGAGGCCGCCCTTCGACGCTGCGTAGTGTGCCGGTCCCGGCATCGTGCGGACGCCGGCGATCGAGCTGATGTTGATGATCCGGCCGTGCTTGCGCCGGATCATCCCGCGCACGGCCGCGCGGCACAGCCGGAACGGGGCCATCAGGTTCAGCTCCATCACGTCGCGGACCTCGGCATCCTCGAGCAGGATGAACGGCACCGACTCGCTGACCGCAGCATTGTTGACGAGGACGTCGACGCCGTCCCAGCGCTCCTCGACCGCCGCGACCACGCGCGTCGCGGCATCGGGCTCGCGGAGGTCCGCGCGGATCGCGAGGCACTCCGCGCCCGCGGCCTCGACGGGCTGACGCGCAGCCTCGCGCACGAAGTCGGGCCGTACGGAATCCTGGTCAACGCGATCGCGGCGGGCATCTTCGAGGGCGGCCTGCGCGCGACGATCCCGGAGCATCATCAGAAGCGCTACATCGACGCCT
>JACCQV010000681.1 GCA_013813945.1 Deltaproteobacteria bacterium
ACGTCTGTCATTGCCCATCCTCGAATCTGAAGCTGGCATCCGGCATCTGCCCGGTGCCGGAGCTGATCGCCGCCGGGATCGCGGTCGCGATCGGCGCGGACGGCGCGCCCTGCAACAACAACCTCGATGGCTTCCTCGAGCTCCGACTCGCCGGCCTCCTCCACAAGCCACGCTTCGGTCCGCGAGCGCTACCGGCACCCGAGGTGGTCCGCCTCGCGACTCTCGGCGGGGCCGGCGCGCTCGGGCTGGCCGACCGGGTCGGGTCGCTCGAGCTCGGCAAGCGTGGCGATGTGATCGCGGTCGATCTCGGCGCTCTCCACGCGGTCCCCAGCGGCAGCCCGTGGTCGGCGATCGCGTACGCCGCGCAGAGCTGTGATGTTCGCCATGTCGCCGTCGAGGGCACCCTTGTCGTGCGAGATCGTACGCTCCTGACCCTCGACGTCGGGCGCGTGCGCGATCGGGCCAAGCGCTCGGCAATGCGCTTGTTTTCCTGACAATTCCGTGTGATCCGGGGCGGTTCTATAACTGGACCCGACCCCCTACGCGTGGTACACGATGCGCGCGGCCGCAGTGCGGAAGCGAGACTTCGCACCTGCTGGCCTAGGGGACGACGTCTGTTCAGAGGGCCGTCCGTGGAGAGAGAATGTCGAATCGCCTGTACGTCGGGAACCTGCCGTTTCACGCCACCGAAGATCTGATCCAGAAGACGTTTGCGACGTCCGGTGAAGTCAAGGCCGTGAACCTCATGCTCGATCGCGTGAGTGGGCAGTCGCGCGGATTCGGCTTCGTCGAGATGGCAACGGCCGAGGCTGCGCAGAAGGCGATCAACGATCTCAACGGACACGACATGGATGGTCGTCCACTCCGCGTCGACATCGCGGAAGAGCGGCGTCCCGGCGGCGGCGGCGGCGGTGGTGGAGGCGGCGATCGCGGTGGTGACCGCGGTGGCGGTGGTGGTCGTGGTGGCTTCGGCGGCGGGGGCGGCGGCCGGCGCGGTCGGTGATGAACGCGGTCGTTCCAATCACGCTGCCTGAGGTCTGGGTCCCGGTCGCTTCGGCGCTCGGCGAAGCCTGGGCGCAGGACTGTGCACAGACGCTGGTCGCGCAGGAGCGCGATGTCGTCGGCGCATGGCCAGGAACGCTGCGCGAGGCGCGTCAGCGTGTCATCGCGGGCGTTGGCCTCGCACAGCGCGCAGACGCCATGCGGCATCTCGACGATCTCGCTCGCGCGACGTATCTCGCCGCCCGACGCCACTGGGCGACCATTTCAGAACCGGACCTAGAGCCATGAACGGAGCCATCACCATGGAAGCTACTCGCCTGCGCGGAACCCCCGATCGCATCTTCATCTCCGTCGACGAGTCCACGGGCAAGTCCACGGTCTCGTTCTTCCCGGCAGATGTCGGTTCGCCGTTCCAGCACGACGGCGACCACGACGGTCAGCGCGCGCTCAAGGATGCCAAGGCCATCATCGCCCGCTACCCGAGCTGCACGCTCCACGGCCCGCACTTCCACGCTGCACGCCCGCCCAAGGCGCGCCCCCGTAAGCGCGCGTAGTCGTCTCCGACGTTCCGCGCTATCCTGGCCTCAGGCCAGATGCTGCTGACGCGCGAAGAGATGACGTTCGACTTCGGGGGCGAGAAGCTCGACCCCGCGCGGGACCACGAGGTCCTCGAGTGGATGCTGAACCAGTTCCTCTACGGTGAGGTCACCGGGATCCAGGTCGGCCACTGGCTGTACGACGCACCGGACTTCGATGCGGCCAAGTTCCTCGCGCGGCAGTCGCTCGAGGAGATGCAGCACGTCGACAACTTCCTCCGCATCATGCAGATGCTCGGCTGCCAGCCCAAGCCTGCACATCCCGCGATCCGGTTCCTCGCGACGGGCATGATGGGCAGCTCGTGGGCCGAGCATGTTGCGCTCGAGATGGCGCAAGGTGAAGGCTTCGTCCTCGCGGCGTTCTATGCGGTGATCGACACGCTCGATCACAAGCCATCCGTGGACATCCTGCGCCGCGCCGTCAAGCAGGAGGAGCGTCACGTCGAGTTCGGCGAGCAGCAGACCGCCAAGGCGATCGCGGGCAAGCCGTGGCTGCGCCGCCGCCTCCTCGGGCTGTCGCTGGTCTCGATGTGGGGCGTCAAGCGGCTCGCGCAGTTCATGGAGAAGCGGCTTCCGCCCGACAGCAAGGTGATCGCGTTTCTCCCCGCGTTCCTCGCGCACGCAAACCGATGCGCGGAGCTTCGGCTGCAGCGGATCGGTGTCCTCGAGCACCCGCTCTCCGAGCTCTCCGGCGCGAAGCGCGCACTGCTCGTTGCGGAGGCGTACGGCGGCAAGCTGGTCGGCGGCATCGGGTCACTCGTGATGGTGCCGCTGCGCTTGCTTCCGTTCTGGCCGAAGCGAAAGCGCCTGACCGATACCTACCTTCGCGATCGTCACGTCACGGGTTTCGTGCTGCCGGCGGGGGAGCCGGCAGAGGCGCAACCTCAGGAACCCTGATCTGAGCAGTCGATCCGTCCTCGCACGTGACGGACAGCGGCTCCCCACTCTCGAGACTCGACGACAGCAGCGCGGTCCCGAACACGCGCGTGGCCAGCTCCTGATCCCCGATTGGCTGTGACACGTGGCCTTGGACGAGGACCCACCGACAGTCCTCGTCGTCGACTCCGCACGGCGTCGCATCGAAGCGAGGATCGGCGTTCGACTTGACGACGCGCCGGTGCTCGAACACGAACGTCGTCCGCAGACGCACCTTGCCCGCAGCGACTCCTGGCCGCGCCGGCAGGTTCGCAACGACGTTGCCGATCCAGTACGCGACGGTCGCGGTCGCGATCCCGCGGCCGACCAGCCCGATCCGCCGATCCTCGACGGCCTTCGCGGGACCGGGCACGAGCCGCGCGCCGAGCACATCGACGCCGTGCCACTCCGCCGCGACATCCGGCCCGAGCAGCATCGCTTCCGGTCCCGTCGCGAGCCCCGCATTGCGATTCGCACCGAGCGAGAGCACCGGGCTCATCACCGCAGACAGCTCGTCGACGATATCCGACGTCGCTACGACCTTCGACGCGATCCGCGTGCCGTACAGCTCGCCATCGCGGCGCGGCGCCGGCGCGTGACCGAATGACATGTGCTCGAAGATCGGTACCCAGCGATCGCCATCGCGTGCGTAGAGCATCGTCACGCGTAATGGAACGACGGCAGTCCGTCCGCACAATGAGAGCCGCCACGACAGCTCGTCGAACACCCACGCCGCAGATTGATCCTGCGCGAGGTGGGTCTCGAGGCGCTTCGATCGGATCTCCGTCGGCGTGTCACTCTCGACGCGTAGCGGCCACCGACTCGGCGCTCGTTCGAGCTCGCCCGCGATCAGCACGTCACCGGGGCCAACACCGATGCGCGCACCACCGATTTCGACGGGGATCATGCCGGTCTCGACATCCGGTGGCTCGTCGCGTTCGTACGAGCTCAGGACGTCGTCCTGGAGCTCGGCCACCATCGCTGCGATGGCGTTGCCTGTGGTTCCAGCGACGGGATCGGCGAGCGTCCCGCGGTCCTTCGTGGTCCGGCTGGGGCATCCCGCGAGCAGCACCACGAGCGCGACCGTGATTCTCATGACCAGTGCCCTGCGCGATTGGCGGGCGTATCGACGTCACGAAGGACGCCCTGATCGTCGACGTCGACCCGGACGACGTCGGCCTTCGCGAACACGGCTCGCGCCCCGCCCTCGAACGATCCACATGCGGCGAGCCTCGGCCACACCCGGCGCGCGACCAGAGGCGGATGGCCGCCTCGACCAGCGAACTGCGGCTGCGCGACCTCGTGCGTACCGAGCCCAGCGATCAGGCGGTTCAGCGTCTCGACCTGCACGGCGGGGTGATCGACGGGCCACAGCCAGGCGGAATCGGATTCGTAGTGCTCGAGCGCCGCAAACCCGAGCGCGACCGAGCTGGCCATCCCGCGCTCGGGCAGCGCATTGACGATCACGTTGAGTCCGAGCTCGCGCGCGTGATCGCCGACCTCACGTCCGTACGGGCGTCCGACGACGACCACGACGTCGCTGACACCCGCAACGCGCGCGATCCGCGCGATCCGCTGGAGATACGTATCGCGCTCGATCTTGATCAGCGCCTT
>JACCQV010000715.1 GCA_013813945.1 Deltaproteobacteria bacterium
CGACGGTGACGCCGAGGTCCTCGCGGTCGCCGCCGCCGTGCTGACGGCTTCGCAGCTCCCCGAGACGCGGCTCGATGTCGGGTGCGTCGCATGCACGCGCTACGTTCTCGGTGCTGCCCCCGACCGCGAGTCACGCGAACAGCTCACCGCGGCGCTCGGTCGCAAAGATCGGCGCGGGCTCGCGGCGGCATCGCGCGTATTGCCCGCAGAGGTCGCACGGCTTGCCGAGGCGCTCGTCGGATTGTGGGGGCACGCAGTCCCGACGCTCGCACGTGCGATCTCGTTGCCGTGGCCGGCCGAGGTGCGCGCGGCACTCGACAGTCTGGCCTCCGCACTCGCGGTGTTCTCCGACCTCGCGGATCCGTCGGCGCCTGCACTGACGATCGATCTCGGTGATGTTCGCGGCTTCGACTACTACACGGGAATCCGCTTCGCGGGCTACGCCGGTGGCGCACCCGAGGCCGTGCTCCGCGGTGGTCGCTACGACGAGCTGATCGAGCGCTACGGGCGCACCGCGAGGGCGACCGGGTTCGCGGTCGATCTCGAGGCTCTCGCGCAGGCGCAGCGCGCCGTCGGCGTGGCGGGACCGACGAGCACCATCGGCATCGCCGTGTTCGGCCCGGGTGCCGCGAGCCTTGCACGCACGCTGCGCGGACTCGGGATCCGCGCGGTGACGGCGGCGAGCGCACCGACGGTAACGTGGTTGCGCGGCGCGGGCTTCGATGCGGCCGTCTTGCTCGATCGCAACGTACTCGTGCGGGTGGCTGACGCTCGGTCGCTCCCGCTCGACATCTCGGACCCGCGTGCTCTGGTGAAGTTGATCGAGGAGGATCGATGTCCGTCGTGATCGTGGTAGGCGCCCAGTGGGGCGATGAAGGCAAAGGCAAGGTCGTCGACCTGTTCACCGAACGGGCGGACACCGTGGTTCGCTACGGTGGCGGCGCGAATGCTGGCCACACCCTGGTGATCGAGGGCAAGAAGCTCGTCACCCATCTCGTGCCGTCCGGCGTCTGCCACCCGGGCAAGAGCTGCGTGCTCGGCGACGGCATGGTGATCGATCCGCACACGCTGCTCGAGGAGATCGCGGATTGTCAGTCGCGCGGCCTGTTGATGAGAAACGAGCTCCTGATCGGGCTCGGCGCGCACGTCATCCTGCCGTATCACAAGCTGCTCGATGGGCTGCGCGAGGATCGCGGCGCGACCACGGGCAGGGCGATCGGCACCACGCGCCGTGGCATCGGCCCGGCGTACGAGGCGAAGGCCGCGCGCAAGGGCGTCCGGATGCGCGACCTCGAGAAGCCCGCGCGCGTGCGCGAGCTCGTCGCGGCGAACCTCGACGAGATGATCCCGCTCATTCTCCACCTCGGCGGTACGGCTCCGAGCAAGGCGGAGGTCGCGAAGTGGATCGACGACGCGCTCGCCGCGGGCGACAAGCTGCGTCCATATAGTGGTGATGCCGGCCGTCATGTCGCGCGTACGATCGCGGCAGGCAAGCACGTGCTGTTCGAGGGTGCGCAGGGCTGCCTCCTCGATCTCGATCACGGGACGTACCCGTACGTGACGTCGTCCTCGACGATCGCGGCGGGGGCGTGTCAGAGCGCCGGCATCGGTCCGACCCAGATCGACACTGTCGTCGGCATCACGAAGGCGTACGCCACGCGGGTCGGCGAGGGTCCGTTCCCCACCGAGATCAAAGGCGAGGCGGGCGAGCGCCTGCGGATCGCGGGTGGCGAGTTCGGCGCGACCACCGGTCGGCCTCGGCGCTGTGGTTGGCTCGACCTGCCGGCACTGCGGATGGGGGTCCGACTCTCCGGGATGGGCTCGCTCGCGCTCACCAAGCTCGACGTCCTCGCGAACCTCGGCGAGGTCTCGGTCTGCGTGGCCTACAAGCTCGACGGCAAGGAGCTCGACGAGCCTCCGACGGATCCCGAGGACATCGCGCGGGCCGAGCCGGTCTTTACGAAATTCCCTGGCTGGACCAAGCTCCCGTCCGAGTGCCGCGATGTCACCGACTTGCCAGCGCCCGCACGGGCCTACGTCGACACGATCCAGCGCATGGCAGGGGTCCCGTTCTGCCTGGTCTCGCATGGGCCGGACCGCACCGAAACGATCCGGCTCATCGATCCGTTTGCGGCCGCTATATAAGAGCGCGCGGCGATTCGCGTTCCTGTAGGTCGCAGTGGTACGATCTTTTCACCAAGGTGTGATGGGCTCGGGGGTCCATCACTCGAACTGATTTAGACAGGGACGCCCATGAAGATCGTATGTGACGCATGCCAGGCCAAGTACTCGATCTCCGACGACAAGGTCCAAGGCAAGGTCTTCAAGATCCGCTGTAAGAAGTGCAGCAACATCATCGTCGTTCGCGGCGGTGCTGGAGCGGCGGAAGCTGCGCACGCACCCGCACCGGAGAAGGACACACGGGTCTACGACTACGGCTACGAAGGCGGCGGTGAAGCACCCGCCGGCGACGAGTCGGTCTGGCACGTCGTGATCAATCAGGACCAGGTCGGGCCGATGACGGCGGCCGAGGTCCAGCAGCGATTCACCGCGGGTGAGATCGACGGCGAGACGTACGCGTGGCGCGAGGGCTTCGCGGACTGGCTGCCGCTCTCTCAGGTCGATACGTTCGCCGCGTTCGTCTCGTCGGGTACGACGACGGCCGCGGTCTCGGGCGGTGGTGGTGCCGCAGCAGTCTCCGCGATGTTCGGCAGCGGTGGCGGCGACGAGATTGGAACGACGCGCAGCGATCCAGGCGATCTGTTCGCGAC
>JACCQV010000721.1 GCA_013813945.1 Deltaproteobacteria bacterium
GTCTCCGACCGACACCTGCAGCATCGGTGCCGCGCCGCGCGCGCGCGCCTCGACGAACAGCTCTGTCGGATCCACATCGTCGCGGGCGGCCAGGATTGCCCCGCCAACGCTCGCCAGGCAGCGCTCCGCAATGACGGCGAGCGGCTGGTCTCCAGCGACAACGACGCATGGACCGAGCAGTGCATTCGCACCGGCCTCACCGAGCAGGGTCCCCGTGGTGACGGCGACCTCATCGAGGGCGCGGCGGACCGGTGCAGCGAGGATCACGCGCGAATCGACGTAGCTCGCGATCCCGCGCTCGGCGAGCTGCCCGGTCCCGAGCGCCTCGTCCCAGCGGCGGCCGAGCACCCGCGCGACGTCGACCGGCGCCGCGCCACGCTCGCCGCCGAGATGCGCGCCATAGAGCAGGAGCAGCGCGGGCACGAGCTGCGCCGGGAGATCGAACCGGATCGCGATCGCATCGATCGGAGGCGCGATCGGTGCGCCGCGCTCGACGGAGCCCGCGACCACGCCGCGCGCCCACGTCACGACCTCGTCGCGCCACGACGGACGCGTATCGAACCATGGCAGGGTGGTCGACTGCTCGCTGCGCGGCTGCGACTGGCGCATCCGATCGCGCCACGCCGAGAACTTGTCCGAGAGGCTCTGTGCCGTGACCGTCGGTTTGGTCGCGATCGCGGCCGCGGCACGCGGGATCGCGGTGGGCGTACCCGTCGTGTGCCGGAACAGTGACGGAGCCGTCGGCGCGGCGGCGATCGGGGATGGCGCAGCCTGCACGATCACGGGCGGCGGCATCGGGGGCAGCCCCGGCGGTGGTGACGGAGAGAGATCGTCGTCGTCATCCACCGAGACCTCGATGATCTCCTCATCGGCACCGAGGGTCGAGCGTGCCGCCACCGGCTCGGGTTCAGGTGCGCTGATCAAGGGCGCTGCCGATGGGCCAGCGGCATCGGCCTCGGGCTCGCGGCCGTCGAGTCCCACGATCACGACTTGCTTCCGCGTCTGCGCCGCGAGGACGCCCACCATCCGGCCGATGATCAGCGCCGCGGCCTCGGCACGATCGATGCCCTCGGGACCGAGCACGCGGAGGCGCGTACGGCCATCGAGGTCGACGACGTAGAGCCGGCCGGTGTCGGCACCCAGGCAGACCACGAGATCGCTGCGCGGGTGGCCGACTGCCTGCGCGATCGGCTCGGGGAGATCGTGGAACTTCGGCTGACCGCGATTGACCAGCGGGATCACGTCGAGCCGCGTCGGATCCTGCTGTGTGGTCATCCAAACCACGCGATCGCTACCGCCGACCGCGGTGATCACGGCGGGCTTCGGCAAGCGCAAACGGCGCTTCGGCATCCGGGCCTGCGGATCCCACTCCTCGATCGAGCCCGAGAGTGCGACGACGAAGTTGCCGGCAGCCGCCCCCGCGGTCACCGGGACCGAGCGCGCCGGGAACTGATACGGCGTGAGGTGCGTGTCGCTCGCCGTGAGCACGGCCGCTCCCATCGAGCTGACCGCGAGCGCGTGAGCCCCGACCGTCGCGAACAGCTTCATCGGCGCTTCGAGCCGGATCTCGGCGATCGTGCGCGGCCCGTACGGATCGATCAAGTGCACCGTACTGTGTGCGGCGTACCGCGAGAGCACGATCAGTCGCGGCGGAGCGCCGACCCACGCCATCTCGTTCGCGAGCGCCTCGCCATCGATCCCGATCTCCGCGAACGGCTCGGCTCCGGGAATCTCGAGCACGACGACGCGCGTCGACTCGGAGATCGCCGCGAGCGTCCCATCACTCGCGATGGCTACGCGCGGGCGATCGACGGGCGAGAAACCCGGTGCCTCGGATCGGGCGACCACGGATCGATCGTATCACTGCCGAATGTCGGCAGGCGTGTCACGGACCACCATGCACGCCTTGTCGGGCTTGCCGAATGGCGGAAGGTCATCGCGCGAGGCCTCGCTGAGGGTCACGCAGACCGCCTTGGCCCCGCATTCGGAGTCGGCGTCGCACGACTTCGTGCATCGTCCCTTCGAGGATACCTGCGCGCTCCCCTGCAGCTCGTGCGACAGACAATAGAACGAGCGACAGCCGAGCGAGAACTGACAGGTGTCGCCGTACGGTCCCTGCCCGAACACGTTCCACAGCACCAGCGCGCCGCCGCCGAGCATGACCAGCCCGATGAAGACGGTGCCGATCCGGGACAGGACCTTGCTCACCAGCCGGCGCCACCCGAGGCTGGCGGCGCCTTCGCCGGCTCCGTGACGGGTGCCTGCGTGAACGGATACACGATCGCATCCGCGACATCGTCCATCACCGGTCTCATGGTTCCGAACGCGGCGTTGTTGAAGTCACTCGCCCCTTCGTTGACGGCACCGAGCGCGGTGCCCTCACCGACCGCGCGCTCGTAGAAGTCGCGGCGGCCCTCGCGGATGCCGGTGTACGTCCGCTCGAACAGATCGTCGAGTGATTGCAACGACTGGTTGTAGTGACCATCGAGCTGCTCGGCCGACGAGATGATCTGATCGGCGATCCGCCCCGCGGAGCTCGGATCCACCGAGACGTCGCGGAAGGCATCCATGTCTTGCTTCGTCGAGGTCACGAACTCGCGGAACGAATCGATGATCGCGGTCGCTCCTCGGCGCGACGGGCCCTGCAGATCGACCCCCGCCGCGTCTTCGCCGGTGCGGTTCGTCAACGCCATCCGCAGCGTGTTGTTGTAGTCCTCCGAGCGTCCCTGGACCTGAACCACCAGCCGCTCGCCGCTGTCGGCGACGTAGCCGGCCGCAGCCACGATCTGTGCCTTCGCAGCCTCGTTCTCCGCGCCATCGGGGATGCCGTCCTGATCGGAATCGGCATCCGGTGGCTGCGCGCCATCGGGTGGTGCATCGCCGGGCGGTGTCGCGGCGTCGACCGGCGCGGGCCCGTTCTCGTTGCCGTCACCATCCTGCTGCTGTGCCTGCTGCGCCTGCAGTGCCTCGTCGGCTGCTTGCTGCGCTGCGGCTGCTTCGGCTTCCTGACGACGGCGTGCCTGCTCTGCATGCACCGCCGCGTGGACCTGACCGATGAACGCCTGCGCGTGCGCCTTCTCCTGGGCGAGCTGTGCCTCGAACGAGGTCACATCGCCCATGAACGTATCGGCCTCGCCGATATTGGAATCGCACTCGGTGATCGCGTTCGCTGCGCTCTGCGCTTCCTTCGCGGCGTCGCCTTTGAGCTTCACGGACTTTGTCTCGACGGCACCACTTTGCTGGACTGCGCCACCAGCGACGCCTTGCGCGGCCATCTGCTGGCGCCGCAATGCGCCGCCGTACTCGCGGAGATCGCCCATCGACACTCCGCACAGGCCGCGGAGGATCACCGATGCGACCTTCTCCTGGATCCACCCGAAGATCTGAGCTGCCTTGTTCTTCGCCCAGCGCTTCACAGCACCCAGGATGCGCCCCCAGAACCCGCTGGTCTCCGGCTCGGGCAGATCGACGGCTGCGCGATTGTTCGCGGCGCCCTTCGCCTCGCCCTGCTTCGCTTCACCCTGATTGGCCTTTGCGGACGTCTCGCCGGCAGCGCCGCTGTTCCGCGCCGTGTTCTGCTTCGTCGTCTCGCTCTGGGACTTGTTCTCGTTCGCCTGCGCCTTGCGCGCCTCGGCGTACTCCTGATAGCGGCCGAAGATGGCGAGGGTGTCGACGGCCTTCTGCTTGCCGACGATCTGCGCCTTCTTGAACTCGGTCGCGACCTTTCGCATGAAGCTGAAGTCGCCCATCGCCTGGTCGAACTCGGGCAACAACGCCGGCCAGTACGGGAGTGCCTCACCACCACCCGCGTCGGCTGGATCAGCGGAGACCGGCGCTGGAACCTGAGGAGCCGGTGTTCCGGACGGAGTCGGCGCGGTCGTCGCGCCCGGCGTCGGAGTCGGGGGCGCTGTCGTCGCCGGAGTTGCCGCCGTGGGAGCCGCAGGGGGCGGGGCCGCCGGCGGCGGGGTCGCGGTCACCGTCAGAGGCTGCATGACGATGTTCGTCGTGTCGGGCCGAGCCACGTTTTGCGTCTGCGCGGGGGGCAACGACGGTGCTGGCGCCGGCGCCGGCATGCCTGCTGGCATGGTCGTGACCGCAGGCGGAACGCGATTGATCGAGCTCAGCATCGAGCGGGCGGTCGGCGCTATCGATGCCGTCGGGCGGCCGAGAGCAACGAACGCGGAGAAGTCCTCCTGGTTGCGCTGTCGCTGGGCCGTCTTGATGTCGCCATAGGTGCTCGAACCACCGCGGCCTGCGGCGTTGCTATGGGCGGCGCCCTTGTCGAACTTGAGAGCCTTCTTCAGCTGACGGGCTTCGGCGAAATCCCAGCCCTTGCGCTTCTCCCTCAGGTGGAACATCTCGAGCATCGGCTCCCCGGCGTCCCAGACGTTCTTGCCGATATCGGACCAGCTATGAACCTCGGTCGGCCGATAGCCACTCATCGTGGCGATGTCGCTCTCGCGCCGAGCGTTCTGGGTGCGCAGCTGCTCGAGCTGGTTCATCTCCTTGTTGACGCGCGCGAGCTCGGCATCCTGCGCCGGGGTACGCGTCTCGAGCTTCTGCAGCTCGCTCTGGCGGGCGATCGTGCCGTCGTCGGTCAGCTTCTTCTCGAGCTGCCAGCGCTGATCGCGCGTGGCGTGCAGGCGATCGATGTACGCGTCACGACCCGCAGCATCGGCAGTGCGGTAGTTGCTCGCGTCCTGATCCGCACGCTCGCGATCGATCATCGGCTTGCGCCGCTCGCGATCCTGGCGCTGGAGAATCCCGACCTCGTTCTTGTCGAAGTCCTTCTGCAGCTTGTCCGAGGCGCCCTGGCCACGCCGGTTGATGAAGTCCTGGCCACCCTGCGAGTCGGGCGACACGCCCTCCATGCCCTGCTCGCGGCGCTGCTCCTGACGCCGCTCCATCTGGTTGCGCCAGCGCGTCTCCTCGAGGTGCACCGCGTCGCGCTGCGCGAGTCGCAGCGTCTCCTCGCGGACCTCGCGCTCGGCGGTATCCGCGGCGCCCGCCATCCGACGACCGAACGGGGACTCGGCCCCGAGCCCGCCGACCTTCATGCCGGCGCGCTCACCCAGCCGACCGACCCAGCGCTCCTCGATGTCGAACCGCCGAGCTTGCGCGCCACTCCACGCACCGATCTGGTCCATGCGGCGCGCAAACGCGCCGTTGCCGTACTTCGTCATCAAGGAGTTCGACACCCGGTCGATCACCTTGGGTGCCGAGTTCCGCTCCATGAACTTGCCGACCTTGGTCGCGTTGAACCGCTCCTTCGTGCGCGCGATGATGCCGGTGTTCTTCCACTGGCCGCCGACGCGAGTGTGTCCCGCACCGCCGAAGCCGAGCCGGCGCACCATCCGGTTCGCGAAGTTCCGGACGTTGCCCGACAGCCGAAGCGAGACGCGAGCGACGACGGCCTTGAACCGTCGCATCAGCGAGTTGATGACGCCCTTGCTGCCCTGTTGCAGCCCCTTCATGAACCGGCCGCCGAACACCATGCCGATGTTGATCAGGCCACTCGCTGCATCGTTCGCCTCGGACATCATGAGGTCGGCGGTCGCCGCTTTTTCCTCGGCCGATGCGCCTGAAGCGATCTGCTGCGCGAGCACGACGCCGTTTAGACCGGTCAGGATTCCGGAGATCACGAGCGACACCGCGTCGCAGATGATGCCGACGACGTTGAGGATGCGAGCGATGCCCGAGACCGCCGCGCCGATCGGCGGGAAGATCATGCCGAGCAAGCCGATGACCGTCAGGATCAGACCGAGCTTGCCGCAGATGCTGCCGACCAGTGACGTGACGCTCTTGAGCCCCGACAGGCCGGTCATGACGCCGCCCATGAAGCCGTGCATCTGGCGATACGGGTTCGTCGCCCAGATCGCGCTCGCGTCCTTGCCGACGCCGAAGAAGTTCGCGGCGCCCGCGAGCGCGCTCTCGACTGCCCCACCCTGCGCGACGTAGACGTCGAGCTGACCGCGGAAGCCGTTCGCGACGCCCTGCATCTGCTTGATGCGGCTGATCATCTCCGTCGGCTGCGGGCTCTTCGGCGAGTACGCGTTGAGCATCCCGTCGATCTGCGCGTCGTTCGCCGCACCGCCCAGCTGCCCGGCAAGATCTCCCGGCGTCGCGGCATGCGCGCCAGCGCCGCCCTTCTGCACACCCTTGCCTGGGATCTTCTTGCTCTTCGCAGGCGCTCCGCCGCCGGGTGATTTGGGCTGCGAAGGTCCGCCGCCCTTTTGACCGGCCGAGGACGGGGTCGATACGGAGGGCCGCGTCGCGGCTCCAAGCGTGGGAGGCGATCCAGCATCGGCCGGCGCATCCTTCGCGTTCGAGGCGACGAGATCCTTCTGCTCGGCGACCTTGCTATTGACCTGTGACTGCTCGGAAGCAGCCTTCGAGTTCACCTCTCCGAACTGCGCTTGCAGCCAGCCCATCGGCGAGTTGCGAATCGACGTCTCGATGCGCTGCACGATCGCCGCATCGCCGGCAGCACCCGACTGCGTGATCGCAGCATGCTTCGCGATCGCGGCTTGCGGGTTCGGGGCTGTGGGTACGTTGGCCATGGTCGCGGGCTCTCCTCGGCTATCTCGTATGATACGGAAATCGAAGGAGCTTTGCCCCCGTGGCAGGCGTCCTCGCGAGACAATGAACGAGCCTCGTAACTAGCTGGGATCGTTGCCCGACTTCGGCTCGAGCTCGGCTGCGAGCTGGTTAGCCCTCGAGATATCTGCCGCGATCTGCTCGAGCCGCTCGGATCCGATGCGCTCCCGGAGCGCCGCGAGGTGCGGCCGGAACAGTGGGGTCGCGTCGCTCTTGGTCGCCTCGGACAGCGCCCGGTGCGACTCGGTGATCGTTCGAAACGCGGAGATCGCGTCGCCACTGCGCGCGTACAGCTCCGCCATCATCCCGACCGCGGCGACGTAGCGCGGAACGTCCTGATCTGCCGCGGCCGAGCGTGCGAGCTGGAGCATGCGGTCGAGTGCCCCCGCCGTCTTGCCGCCATCCGCGAGCACCCCCGCTTGCGCGATCAACGCCGCGTGATGCAGCTCGGTGAGCTCGTGCTCGAGTGCCGTGTCGCGCGCGCGCTGGACATGGCGAGCTGCCTCGTCACGACTGACGTGCCCGGCAGGCCCCTGCGTCTGGGTGACGAGGAGTCCGGCGAGACCGAGGCGCGCTTCGACCTCATCGGCCGGCGACCCCGCGCCCTGCGCGATCTTCAGGACGGCGCGCATCGCAGCGACCGCGCGAATGCCATCACCGATCGAGATCGCGAAGGTCGCGAGAACTTGCTGCGCGGTGAACACGGTATCGACGTGCGCCGGATCGGATCCGAGCTCGTCGACCAGCTGGCGCAGCGGTTCGAACGCGGCCTCATCGGGCGTCTGCTCGTGCAGCGCGACCTCGGCGATCCCGAGGCTGACCTCGCTGGCGACCCGCTGCCAGATCACGTCGTCGGCATCGAACTGCGGGAGCGCTGCTGCGGAATGCAGGAGCATCTCGCCCGCGAGCTTGCGTTGCTCTGGCCCGCGGCGGAGCGCGACGCGGCACGCCTTCACGCCAGTCAAAAACCGCATCGCCGTATGCTCGGGTACGTGTTCGCCGACCGCGTTCAGCGCCTGGTCTGCGCCCTCGAAGTCGACCTGCACGAGCTTGACCTGAGCGAGCCGCAGCAGGATTCGCGCGCGCAGCTCGGGAGCCGCCACCTTGTCGAGGACCACCGCCGCCGCGTCGATCGCAGCGCGGACCGGCGCAATCCGGTGGCCGAGTAGCGGCTCCACCTCCGCGAGATCCACGAGCGCCGTCGCATGTGCGAGATCATCGCCACGCGTCTGCTCGACCCGGGCACGCAGCTCGTCGAGAAACGCCATCGCCGAAAATCTATCACGGGGCGGGGACGCGTCTCGCCGTTCACGTACACTGCGCGCGTGGGTCTCGATGGCAAGGCCTGGGTGCGGCTCGCTCAGCTGCGCGGGCGAATCGCGACGTTCGCGCGCGGCGGCCGCTATCAGACGGCCGCTCGCCTGCTCGGCGAGCTCACCCGCGCGGATCTCGCCCTCGGCCTACCGGCAGACGCACTGCTCCGCGCACGGCAGGCAGCGCAGC
Organism: Deltaproteobacteria bacterium; assembly: GCA_013813945.1. Taxonomy (GTDB): domain Bacteria; phylum Myxococcota_A; class Polyangia; order Haliangiales; family Haliangiaceae; genus JABFXX01. Next base: position 8,101 of record JACCQV010000721.1, read on the forward strand.
TCGCGGAGGAGCGCGGCGCGCCGAGCGCTGGGCCCTTGAT
>JACCQV010000728.1 GCA_013813945.1 Deltaproteobacteria bacterium
ACCATCTCGGGATAGCCGCGCACGTCGACGTCCGGCGTGACGTCCGCGCGATAGCGAATCAGCGAGCGTTTCTTGCCATGGTCATCCTCGAAGATCTGCCCCTGCCAGCTCCCTCGCCGCGCCAGCAAATGCGCGACCGTGGTTGGCTTGGTCTCCGAGACGAACGGCTGCGCATGCACCGACTTCGCGACGAAGGCGGCAGCCAAGATCCGCGCACGGCTCCGCTGGCCATCGGCCGTGGCCGCGTCCGGATCCGCGAGCATCCACGACATGCCGTCGCGCGCGAGCTGATCGAACGCGAACAGCTGCTGCTGGTATGGCGCCAGCACCGCGTAGGCGAGCGTGCCTGCGGCCGTGGGCGCGTCGTCGATCTGCGCTGGCTCGCCGAGCTCGCGCCAGCAAGACGTGTGATAGGCGCGCCCGTCCTCGTCACCCGCGAGCACGAGCAACCTCGTCCCGGTACCGACGTCCTCGATTGTTCCATCGCTGACCGCGCCGTGCACCACCGGCGGTGTCTCCGGATCCAACGACACCGCCGACCCTCGCTCGAGCCACGCGTGTTCCGGCGTGAACGAGAACGGATGCTCGTCGTCCTCCCACTCGTGGCTGTCGGGGCCGCGGTAGATCTTGAAGCCGTAGCCGCCACGTTGTTGCACGTAGTGGTCGTGGTTCATCGGCAACCCGCATAGCTGGCAATACGTTCCGTGGACACCCATCGCCGCCGAGCGTAGTCCGTCGCGCACGCGATCACGAGCAGCCGCGGTGAGTCCGCTGGATGGCGCCTCTCCCCGATCGTCCGATCAGACGGCAAGTCGGTCAGCCACCCCCCGGCCAACCGCGCGGCATTGTTCGCCCGGTTCTGGCCCCGTGCTTGCTCTCTCCTGCGAGATGCGCGCCTACCGGCTGATGCCGTTGCTGTTCCTCGCGGCCGTGGGCTGCGCGGGTGACTCCGGCGATGTCGATGACGAGGACTTTCTCGACGGCAAGGCGGACGGCGCCACCACGGTCAACATCAAGACGACCCACCTCGACGTCCAGCTCGATGGTCTGACCGCGGTCGCCACGATCGAGCTCGAGCGCAACGGCAACGTCGTCCTCGAGGTCGGCGGCCTCACGATCAGCGACGTCACCGACGATCGCGGCAATCGCCGCCACACGATCCGTGACGGCAAGCTCCGGATCTCATCGGTCCGCGGACCGCTCGTGATCATGTACTCCTTCGAGGGTCACGCGATGGCCGACGGCTTGCTGCCCGGTGGGTCGACCGTGATCTGGCCCTACCACTGCGGCAACCTGTTCCCGTGTCACTCACAACCCGCGGATGGCACGACGTTCACGCTCGCACTCGACGGAGTTCCCGCGGGACAAACCGCGATCTATCCCGAGTCGATCGACACCGAAGCTCCGCCCTACATGCTCGCGTGGGCCGTCGGCAATTACAGCAAGGCGAGCCTCGGCTCGACCACGGCCGGCACCAAGATCGGCGTGCACTGGCTTCCAGGTGGCGAGACCGCCGCGCGCGCCGGCACCAAGAACCTCGTCAAGGTCGTCGACTGGTACGAGAAGAACGTGGGCCCGTATGCCTTCGGCACCGAGATGGCAGCGGTCTCTGTCGTCTGGGGCGAGGGTCTCTACGGCGGCATGGAACATCACCCGTACTGGCACGTCGCCAAGGATGCGATGAGCGACGAGGTCACTCAGGCCCACGAAGCCGCGCATGGCTGGTTCGGCGATGGCGTTCGCCTGCGCTGCTGGGAAGACTTCGTGCTCTCCGAGGGTACGGTCAGCTATCTGTCCGCTCGTGCGCTCACCAAGGTCGCGCCCGCGATGGAAGCGAAGATCTGGGCCGATTATCAGGACGAGCTCGACGCTGCGATCGCCGAGGGCGGCGCGCCCGCGTGGCCGACCGGCTGCAACCAGATCGACATCATCCAGGACAAGCTGTTCACGAACCTGCCGTACATGCAGGGCGCGTTCTTCTACAAGGACGTCGCTGCGGTCGTCGGTGCTGACGTGCTCGACGGTGTGATCGGACGGTTCTACAAGAAGTACAAGAACAAGGCCGCCGGTATGCAGGACATGGTCAACGCGATCAAGACCGAGACCGGTTTCGATCCGAAGGCGATCGTCACCGCGCGTCTCCGCAAGCGGTTCTGATGCCGGAAGTCGACATTCTGGAGATCTGGCTCGCCCGGCTCGCTGCACTCGAGCTCGTGCAGACGGGCGACGTGAATGCCATCGGCCAGGCGAACCTCGAGCTGTTCTCGGTCGCCGAGGCACAGGACGCAAAGCTGACGTCGGCTGCGCTTGCCGGGTTCCTCCGCGATGCTCACCGCGCGTACTCCGTGGCCGCAGCGAGGACGGATCTCGTGGGCTGGTTCTATGCGTGGCACGACACGCAGGCGGGCCAGCTGCGCATGAGCGCCTGTCCCATCAGCTCGACCAGCGAGCTACCGGTTCGCGGGCCCTGCGTTCCGGTCGATGATCCGGCGGTCGTCGCCGACGACGCACTCGCGAGCACGGTGGCGCACGGCATTCCGCTCGCGGTGCTCGTCGAGGTTGCGCGCAGCGAGCCGGCGCCCGCACCCGAGGTCCTCCCGTTCCCGGTCTACGCGCAGCAGCTGCTCCGCCACTAACCCCAGGGATCGCTTGTGTTGACCTCGTAGGCGTAGGCGTAGGCGTCTGCGTAGGCGACTCCGAGGCAACCGGCCGAGCCACCGGCCGATACCGGGTCGATGTTCCATTTCCAGACGC
>JACCQV010000737.1 GCA_013813945.1 Deltaproteobacteria bacterium
TGCCACCCATGTGCCCGGATAGAACGGAGCGCCCCATCGAGTCGGCTGCGGTTCGTGTACGTGGACGAGCACGTGACACGTGCACGTGCACGTTCGATCAGCGGCGCTGCGCGGGGAGGTTCTCGACCAGCCGGCCCACGATGGTCTCGTGGGCCTTCTCGACCTCCGCATCCGTCAGGGTGCGGTCCGGAGCGCGATACGAGATCGACCACAGCATGCTCTTCATGCCGACGCCGACCTTCTGAGGATCGCGGAAGTCCTCCTTGAGCCAGTAGCCGTAGACCAGCGGATCGTTGACCGAGGTGATCACGTCCTCGATCCGAGCGGCCGGAATGTCTTCGGCGAGCAGCAGGGAGACGTCGCGTGCGGACGACGGGAACCGCGCGATCGGCTTCATCTGCGCCGGGGCGGCGAGCGGAAGCTTCCCGAGATCGAGATCGAACGCGAATGCCGGGCCCTCGACTCCGAGCTTCTTGCGCACGTCGGGGTGGAGCTCACCGAACCAGCCGACGACGTGATCGTTGATCACGAGCTCGCCCGCGACGCCCGGGTGGAGATACGTGATCGTCGACGTCGCGCGCGTGCGAACCGCGACCTCGCCCGCGACCGCGCGGATCGCGACCAGCGCGTACGCCTTGGCATCGAGTGCGTCGTACGGGGCACCGAGCCCGATATGCGACGGGTGGCGTCCCGCGAACACCCCGGCGGCCCACAACGGCTCGTCGGCGAGCTCGTGGAGCGGCCGCTCCGCCGCACCTTCACCACGGCGAAGGAACACGCTTCCGACCTCGAAGAGCGCGATGTCAGGGCGGCCATGACTCTGGTTGCGTGTGATCGCCGCGACGAGGTTCGGGATCAGCGACGTCCGCATGAGCGCCTGGTCGATGCTCATCGGATTGCGCAGCGCGATCGGCTGCGAGCGACGATCGGTGCCCGCGACGCCGAGCGCGTTCAAGCGATCAGCCGACTGGAATGCGAACGTGATGGCCTCCGCGAGGCCCGCAGCCGACAGCGCAACTCGCACGGTGTCGCCACGATCGGCAGGCCGCACGCCCGGCGCCTGGCGCAGCACGGGCACGCTCGACGGCACGTGCTCGTAGCCGACGATCCGCAGGATCTCCTCGATGACATCGACCTCGCGCGCGACGTCGGTACGCCAGCTGGGCGGCGTCACGTCGAATGTGTCGCCGGTTCCGACGACCGCGCAGCCGAGACGCTCGAGCGCATCACGACAGGTCGAGCCTTCGAGCGCCATCCCGCCGACCATGCGCACGCGCGCGAGCCGGACCGGGATCGTGGGCGCGACCGGCTTCTTCGGATAGGCATCGATCGGTGCGCCGACGACGGTGCCGCCGGCGACCTGACAGATCAGCCGCGCTGCGCGTGCGGACGCGAGCGAGGCGAGCTCCGGATCGACGCCACGCTCGAACCGATGCGATGCCTCCGAATGGAGGCCGAGCCGGCGTGCCGTGCGACGCACGGTCAGCGGCCGGAAGCTCGCGCTCTCGAGGAGCACACGCGTCGTCTTGTCGGTGACCTCGGTGTCGAGCCCGCCCATGACGCCGGCCAGCGCGATGCCGCGCCTGCCATCGCGGATCAGGAGATCGCCGGGAACGAGCGTGCGCTTGACCTTGTCGAGGGTCGTGAAGGTCTCGCCGTCCGTGGCGTGCGAGACACCGACGACGCCAGAGGTCAGCGTGTCGGCATCGAACGCGTGCAACGGCTGACCGAGCTCGAACATCACGTAGTTCGTGACATCGACGAGGTTCGAGATCGGGCGAACGCCAACGCCCCGCAGCCGCTGCGCGATCCGGCGTGCGAGTGCATTGGAAACCCGATCGTTGCCCTGCCCCGCACGAACGCCGTCGATCACCCGCGCGATGTATCGCGGGCAGGTCTCGCTGTCGGAGATCGCGATCTCGAGCTTCGGCGTGTCGCCGGCCTGGTGCGCCAACAGATCGATATCGGGCAGGACCACGCGGCCGCGCAGCATCGCGACGAGCTCGCGCGCAACGCCGAGGTGTCCGAGCACGTCACCGCGGTTCGCGGGCGCATTGATCTCGAGCATCCAGTCCGCGAGGCCGAGCGCCTGCTGGGCCGGTGCACCGAGCGCGGTGTGATCGTCGTCGTCGAGGATGATGATGCCGGCGTGATCGTCGCCGAGCCCGAGCTCGTCCTCCGCGCACAGCATGCCAGGAGACACGACACCCTTGACCGGCTTTGCCGCGAGGGTCAGTCCGCCGGGCAGCGTTGCGCCGATCTGCGCCCACAGCACGCGCTTGCCCGGGTCGGGCACGTTCGGCGCACCGCACACGACCTGCGTCGCGGTGCCGTCGCGCTCCGTGATCACGTCGACGAGCGTCAGCTTGTCCGCCTGCGGGTGCGGCTTCTTGCCGACGACCTGCGCGACGACCACGCCCGAGAACCCGGCGCCGAGGTCCGTCATGCCTTCGATCTCGAGACCGGCACGGGTCAGCGCGCGTGCACCCTCCTCGACCGTCGGTTGCTTGTCGAGATCACACAACTCGAGGAGCCAGCTCCATAAGACCTTCACTAGAACTGCTCCAGGAAGCGCAGATCGCCTTCGTAATAGAACTTGATGTCGGTGATGTCGTGGCGAAGCATCGCCATCCGCTCGAGGCCCATGCCGAACGCGAACCCGGTGTACTTCTCCGAGTCGACCTTGCACTGCGCGAACACGTCGGGGTCGACCATGCCGGCGCCACCGATCTCGATCCAGCCGGTGCCCTTGCAGAGCCGGCAGCCCTTGCCCATGCAGAAGCTGCACTGCATGTCGATCTCGGCGCCGGGCTCCACGAACGGGAAGTAGCTCGGGCGCAGACGCACCGTCAGATCGCGATTGAAGAACCGCGACACGAAGTGGATCAGCACGCCCTTGAGGTCCGCGAACGAGATGCCCTCGTCGACCGCGAGGCCCTCGAGCTGCGTGAACATCGGGGAGTGCGTCGGATCGTCATCGCGGCGATAGACGTGCCCCGGGGCAACGATCCGGATCGGCGGCGGCTGCGTGAGCATGGTCCGCACCTGGACCGGGCTCGTGTGCGTGCGCAGGACGATCTCCTCGGAGATGTAGAACGTGTCCTGCATGTCGCGCGCGGGGTGATCCTTCGGGATCGCGAGCGCCTCGAACGTGTGCCAGTCGGTCTCGATCTGCGGGCCGTCGGCGACGACGAACCCGAGCTCGCTGAAGATCTGCACGGCCTCGCGCCGGACCTGGGTCAGGATATGGAGGTGACCGGCGGGAACCGGGCGCGCCGGCAGCGTGACGTCGCCGGTGCGTGCGAGATCGGCCTTCGCGACGAGCGCGGTCAGCTCGCCGAGCCGGGTCGCGACCTGGTCCTCGATCGTCTGCTTGACCTTGTTGACCGCCGCGCCGACCAGCGGCC
>JACCQV010000776.1 GCA_013813945.1 Deltaproteobacteria bacterium
GTGTGTGACCGTTGCAGCTCCGCGGCGGCTGGAGAATCCGATCCGCTGGACCTGCGGACGGCCGGTCATCCGGAACTGCACCTCGAGCTCGATGCCCGGCTCGTACTGGAAGATCGAGACGCCGTAGAGAACGTGCTTCCGGTTCGAGCGGAACAACGGGATCTCGGTGAGGCACTTCGCGAACGCGGGGAGCTTGTCAGCACCGAGCTGGGCCGCGCCCGCGAACTGCTGCGCGCAGTCCGGGTCCGCAAACAGGAGACCGCGGTAGTCGAGCGGCGCGCGGAGCAGGCCCTGCACGGCGGCGACATTCTTGGTTCCGACCGCCTGGATCAGCGCATCCTCGGCGACGACCTGCGCGTCGTCCGTGCCCGTGTTGATGCCGCGCGTCGCGGCACCGCCACATGCTGCGAGCGCCACGAGCAGACCCCATCCCGATCGGTTCACGACCGGAAGGTATCAGCGTTTCGGGGTCGCGGGGCGCACGCGGGGGGCTCCATCGACGTAGAACCACCGGCCGCCGACGCGGCGAAATCTGGAGAGCTCGTGCTGGGCAAATGGGATTCCGCGTGTCGTGCCGCGCGCGATGAACTCGACCGTGCCGGTATCGTCGGTGGCCCCGCCGCCGACGGTCGCGACGATCTCGAGACCGGCCCAGACGGTGTCGCGTGACCAGGCCTCGATCGCGGCACGGTCGAGGCCGCCGCGCGTCGATGCATCGTGCGTCGCCACGAGGTAGTCGACCTCGCCCCGGACATACGCCGCGTAGCGCGACCGCATCAGCGCGAGTGCGGTCGGTGCCGGAGCCCCGGCGTGAACCGGGCCGCAGCACGCGGGTTCGCGAACGCCGGAGCCGCACGGACAGGCATCGCTCACGGTCCGAGCTTATGCGATCGCATCGAGCCGTGGGCTATGGTCACCAGGATGTCCACGCAACGAGTGACGCCATCGTTCGCGGCGGGTGAGGTTCTGAGCCCGGTGGTCGGAACGGCGACGGTCGCGGACCTCGCGGTCGGGCGAACTGCGATCGGTGTCGAGCGCGGTGGCAATGTCTGGTTCGCCGGCGCGCACGATCTGGTTCGGCTCGAGGGCACCACCTTGACGTCGTTCCGGTTCCCCGACGGTCACGTGCTCTCGGGGATCGCGGCCGGCCCACCCGGGGTCGTGTACCTCGCCTCGAGCTCGGGGCTGGTGCGGTTCGCGGGCGGGGTCTTCACCCTGTTTCGCCCGCAGCACCTGGCGGCAGCGATCCGGAACCTCGCGACGAGCCCGAGCGGTGACGCTGCGTTCGCGACGGCGGCGGACGAGGTCGCGATGGTCGGACGCTATGACGGCCGCGAGCTGCGCGTGCTTTCGCCCGGCACCGGCTTTCCGCCGGATCTGAAAATCACCTCGCTCGGCTTCGACGAAGCGGGCGAGCTCGTGATCGGCGCGGAGGGCGCCGTTGCCGTCCAGCGCGCCGGAACGTGGACCGTGATCCGCGGCCTCGACACCACGGCTGCGTTCGCGCCCAGCATCGACGAGATTGCGGCGGCGGCCGGTGCGGTCTGGCTCGCGTCGCCGGTGGGCGTCTACGAGTACTGCGGCGGAACGTTCGTGCTGCACCGCACGGACCGCCCGGTCGTCTGCCTGTGTATCGACGGTGACGAGCTGTGGTTCGGGATGCGTGCCGGGGGCCTCGGGCGGCTGCGGGCCGGCGAGGTCTCGGCGTTCATGCCCGGCGGTACCCTGCTTCCGCAGGAGGACGTCACCGATCTGGTCCGCGGTGAAGATGGCCGGATCTGGGTGCTCGCCGGTGGCGCGATCGCGTTCATCCGCGAGGGCGAGATCGAACGCCTGCCTGCGTGACGTTTCGGGAGATCCGGTAGGGGAGTAGGATCGGTCCGTGGCAGGGAAACGGCTTTCGCCGAGCGACTCGATGTTCCTCTATGGCGAGTCACGCGAGACGATGATGCACGACGCGGGACTGTTGCCGTTCTCGCCCGCGCCCGGGACCAAGCCGGATCATCTCCGCGATCTGATGGACGAGATCCGCGAGGCGCCGGTGCATGCGCCGTGGAACCTGCGGCTCAAGTCGCCTGACATGCTGCGCAGCCCGCTGCAGTCCTGGGTCGAGGATGACGTCGATCGCGAGTACCACGTGCGGCGATCGGCGCTGCCGTCACCCGGCGACGAGCGCGAGCTCGGCATCCTGGTCTCGCGGCTGCACGGCTATCCCGTCGACTTCCACCGACCACCGTGGGAGGTCCACCTGATCGAGGGCCTCGAGCGCGGGAGGTTCGCGCTCTACGTGAAGGTTCACCACTCGCTCGTCGATGGCTTCACCGCGATGCGCGTGCTCTCCAATTCGCTGTCGAAGGATCCCGCGGATCGCGATCGTCCGCTGTTCTTCTCGATCCCACGCCCGGAGCGCGAGCCCCGCACCGACGAGCCAACCGGAGTGCTGTTCCCCGAGCTGATGGCGGCCGTGCGCGAGCAGTTTGGCACGACGAAGACGGTCGCACGCGCGCTGTTCAACGTCGGCAAGAAGGAGACCGAGCTGGTCACGCCGCGGCAGGCACCGAAGTGCGTGCTCAACGCGAAGATCAGCAGGAGTCGCCGGTTCGCGACCCAGGTGCACGAGACCGCGCGGATCAAGGCAGTCGCCAAGGCCGTCAACGGCACGGTGAACGACGTCGTGCTCGCGTTGACCTCGGCCAGCTTGCGGCGATATCTCGGTGAGCTCGAGGAGCTACCGAGCACACCGCTGATTGCGATGCTCCCCGTCAGCGTGCGCCCCAAGGGCGACGAGGGGGGCGGCAATGCCCTCGGTGCGATCCTCGCATCGCTTGCGACCGACATCGCGGACCCCGCCGAGCGGATCGCGGAGATCGTCAGCTCGACCACCAAGGCGAAGCAGCAGCTCCAGGGGATGTCGAAGGCTGCGATCATCCAGTACAGCGCGCTGCTGGTCGCGCCGTCGATGTTTCAGATGATTCCCGGCGCCGCGGGCCGCGTGCGTCCAACGTTCAACGTCGTGATCTCGAACGTGCCGGGCCCCGAGGAGCCGCGGTACTTCCGCGGTGCGCGGCTCGAGGCTTCGTACCCGATGTCGATCCCGGTTCACGGCCAGGCACTCAACATCACGTGCAACAGCTACGCCGGCACCGTGTGCTTCGGGTTCACCGGATGTCGCGACACCGTCCCGCACCTCCAGCGGCTCGCGGTGTACTGCGGTGACGCATTGCCCGATCTCGAGCGCGCAGTCCTCTGACCGCAACAGTCTGTGAAGCGTCAGGCCTCGACGATGGGCTCGCCGAGGATCAGCATGTGTAGCGCGACCCGGGCGGCCACTGCGCGGCGGTGGCCCGCGAGGCGCTTCGCCAGTTGCTCGTACAGGCGGGGCCGGTCTGCACTGCGCTTGCGCGACTCGAGGCGGACGCTATCGATCTCCGGTACGAGCACGCGAAGCGCGATCTCGAGGCACGCGGGGACGAGCTCATCCTGCGGCGTGAGAGGAAGCGCAGCGGCGAGTGCGTTGACGACTCGCTTCGCGTCGCGGGGAGTCTCGATCAGCTCGAGGGCGATGCCGCCGTCAGGATCGAACAGCGGCAACAGTGCGTCGAGGTCACGGTGAATCCGTGTGGCAGTTCGCAGGAGCCCTCCCGCCAGCACGCGGGCCAGCAGCAGTCGGTCTGGCGGTGGGACTGCGATCTCGACCTGGACGAGACGCTCGAACGCGGTGGGATCCGCGCCCGGTGCGTGGCGGACGGCGCACGCTCGACGATCGACGGCGATCACGATCGCGACATACGGAATCGCGGCATACATCCGCAGCGCGGCGAGCGCACCGCCCAGCTCCGTCGGAGGCAATCGATCGAGGTGGTCGATCACGATCACGAGGCGCTTACCAGCCTGCTCCAGACTCTGCGCGATCTCGGTGCGCAGCGACTCGGCCGAGCGCTCGAGCGCGCCGGCAACGTCGACCTTGACGCCGGCGATCCGCGCGATGCTCGAGACCATGCCGCCATAGCTCGACAGCGTGTTGCGGAACTTGTCCTTCACCTCGAGCACGCCGAGTGCCTCGAACAGCCGCATCAGCTCGCCGTTGAGCGTCGTCATCACGGCCTGCGCGCTCGCAATCAGCGCCGCGTCGAACGCGACCATGGCGAGCCCGCCGAGCTCGCCGATCACGGCGCTCACCAGCGCGAGCACCGAGGACTTGCCAGCGCCCGAATCGCCGGTCAGCGCAACGAGGCGAGGGGCAGTCGGTGGTCCTGCCGTCGCCAGCTCGGCGACGCGCGAGGCGAGCAACACGCGGTCGAACAGATCCTCCTCCGGGCCGAGGATGGGGACGTCCGCGAGCAGCTCCACGTCAGGATCGATCTGGACGATCTTCACGTCGGATCAGCTCAGCGTTTGCCGGTCGGCTTGTGATGGAGTCGCGCC
>JACCQV010000777.1 GCA_013813945.1 Deltaproteobacteria bacterium
CGGTAGCTGCTGCCGCCGCCGCCAAGAGCGCGCCCGCAGCTCCCCCCGGCGCTCAGCCGCCGCGCTCGGCAACGATCATGGGCATGCCGACGATCAAGATGCCTGCCGGCGTCGCGCCCGTGGCAACTGCGCCCCTGCCGAACAAGACGACCGTCATGGCCGTCCCGCCCGTGTCATCGGACGGCACGATGAATCGTGCACCCGCCGCGGCCCCGGCGCTGCGCGCGCCTGCACCTGCCGCAGGACCTGCCACGACCATCTCTGCACCGCCCGTGTTCAACCCGTCTCTTGGAGCGAATCGAGCCCCCATGGTCAGCGGTAATCCGACCAAGCGTTCTGCCCTCGTCGAGCGCACCCTCGCGAAGATGTCCACGCGCCTCGCGGAGGCAACGGGCCTCAAAGAGGGAAGCCCGGAGCTCCTCGCATTGCTCAAGCTGTCGGCCGAAGTGGTCGAGCGTGTCGTGTGGGAGGTCGTTCCGGATCTCGCGGAGCAGATCATCCGCGAGAACCTTCAAGACCTGACCGCTCGTCGCGGCAGCTCGTAAATCGTACGGGGCATTTGGCCCCGGATTCGATCGCAACTGGCGAAGATCGCGTCGGCGCATTGCGTGTGCACCGCGTGTGCTCCTCGTGCGCACCTGGCAGCGTCGCAAGAGCTGCTGTTAGGCTCTGCGCATGCGCCATAAATTCGCTCTCGTGGGGATCCTTGCTCTCGCGTTGTCCGCCTGCGTCGTGAAGTCGGGGCAGTCGTCGGGACGCTCGTCGTCGCCACCGCCGATGGCGGAGCGGTCGCCGCCTCCTCCTCCACCGGAGAATGATCCGCCGCCGCCGCCGCCGCCGTCGGCTCCGCCGCCGGTGATGACTCCGGCCGTCGCGACCCAGCCCGCGCCACCGCCGCCCGAGCACAAGAACCACGGCCAGGCGCGCAAGGAAGAGGTCCACGATCGGAACGAGGCTCGCAAGGCCGAGAAGAACGCGGACAAGCTGGAGAAGGCCGCCGACAAGGCGCAGGTGAAAGCCGACAAGGCGGAAGCCAAGGCCGAGAAGACCGAAGCAAAGGCCGAGAAGGCCGAGGCCAAGGGCGATAAGAAGCAGGCAGAGAAGCTCGAGAAGCAGGCCGAGAAGCAGGAGGCCAAGGCCGAGAAGCTCGAGGCCAAGGCCGACAAGGCCGATGCGAAGGCCGACAAGGCAGACGCGAAGGCCGACAAGGCGGACGCGAAGGCCGACAAGTCCGAGAAGAAGGCGAAGAAGTAACCCGGCCTGTCCTCTTGCCTCGGTGGGGGCCGAGGAGCCGACCGTGTGTTAGCGTCCGCCCGTGACAACGTCGTCGGCGCTCCCGAAGCAGTACGACAGCTCCGAGGTCGAGCCCCGCTGGTTGCGGTTCTGGCTCGAGAACGACTTCTTCCACGCGGATGAAGCGAGCCCGACCGTACCGTATTCGATCACGCTGCCACCGCCGAACGTGACCGGGTCACTGCACATCGGCCACGCGCTCGGCTCGACGATGCAGGACATCCTGATCCGCTGGAAGCGGATGCAAGGGTTCAACGCGATGTGGATGCCCGGCATCGATCACGCATCGATCGCGGTGCACGTCCTGCTCGAGAAAGACCTCAAGCGCCGCGAGAGCAAGACCCGCGCAGACCTCGGCCGCGAGGAGTTCTTGAAGCGCGCGTGGACGTGGAAAGAGAAGAGCGGGAACCGGATCAGCGAGCAGGAGAAGCTGATGGGCTTCTCGCTCGACTGGGCGCGCGAGCGGTTCACGATGGACGAGAAGTCCAACGCGGCGGTGCTCGAGGCGTTCGTGCGGCTGTTCGAAGAGGGTCTGATCTTTCGCGCCAAGCGGATGATCAACTGGGACCCCGCGAGCGAGACCGTGGTCTCGGATCTCGAGGTCGACACGGTCGAGGAGAACGGCTCGCTCTGGGAGATCAAGTATCCTTTCGTCGATGGAACGGGCGAGATCATCGTCGCGACCACGCGGCCGGAGACGATGCTCGGTGACAGCGGCGTTGCGGTGCATCCCAGCGACGAGCGCTACAAGGCCGTCGTCGGTAAGCTCGTGCACCTCCCGCTGACCGGGCGCCAGATCCCGATCGTCGCCGACACCTGGCCCGACCCGGAGTTCGGCTCCGGCGCCGTGAAGGTCACGCCCGCGCACGATCCGAACGACTTCGAGGTCGGCCAGCGCGCCGGGCTCGAGATCATCCAGGTGATCGATTCCAAGGGTCGGATCTGCGATCCGGCGCCTGCGAAGTACGTCGGGATGACCGTCGACGAGGCGCGCAAGGCGATCGTCGCGGACCTCGAGGCGGGTGGTCACCTCGGCGAGATCAAGCCGCACAAGGTGCCGCGCGGTCGCAGCCAGCGCTCGGGCGCGGTGATCGAGCCGATGCTGATGGATCAGTGGTGGGTGCGCGCGGCGCCCCTCGCCGAGAAGGCGGCCGCTGCGGTCGAGAGCGGCAAGACCAAGTTCGTCCCCGAGCTGTGGTCCAAGACGTACATGCACTGGATGACCAACATCCGCGACTGGTGCATCTCGCGTCAGCTGTGGTGGGGCCACCGGATCCCCGCATACTACTGCGGCTGCGGCACGACGATGGTCGCGCGCCAGGCGCCGACGGAGTGCGGGTCGTGCGGCCGGACCGACATCAAGCAGGACGAAGACGTCCTCGATACCTGGTTCTCGTCGGCGCTGTGGCCGTTCTCGACGCTCGGCTGGCCGGAGAAGACGCGCGCGCTGTCGACGTTCTATCCGAACAACGTGCTCGTCACCGGGCCCGACATCATCTTCTTCTGGGTCGCCCGGATGATGATGTTCGGCATCCACTTCATGGGGAAGGTGCCGTTCCGCACCGTGTACCTGACATCGATCGTCACCGACGAAAACGGCGACAAGATGTCGAAGATGAAGGGCAACGTCATCGATCCGCTCGACATCGTGTACGGCGCGACGCTCGAGACGCTGCTCAAGCGCGCCGATGCCGAGAACGCTCCGGATGCGGCGGTCAAGACGATCAAGAAGAACTTCGCCAAGGGCATCCCATCGATGGGTGCCGATGCGCTGCGGTTCTCGCTCGCCGCGCTCAACACGAGCGGCCGCTACATCCGACTGTCGACGGAGCGCGTCGAGGGCTATCGAAACTTCATCAACAAGCTGTGGAACGCGTCGCGGTTCGCCCTGATGAACCTCGACGGGTACGACCCGGAGCGGTTCGAGGCACAGCTGTCGACAGCCGGAGGGCGGGCGTCGCTCGGGATGCCCGAGCGCTGGCTGCTATCGCGGCTCCAGGCAGTCGCGGGTGAGGTCGACGGCGCGCTCGAGAACTTCAAGTTCAGCGACGCGGCCAACGCGATCTACAAGTTCGTGTGGCACGAGCTGTGTGACTGGTACATCGAGCTCGCGAAGCCGCACCTGCATCAGAGCGAGGA
>JACCQV010000785.1 GCA_013813945.1 Deltaproteobacteria bacterium
TCGCGAGATCGCGCCCGCGTGATCGCGCAACATGCGGGCCCGCCGCGGGCTCTCGTTCAAATCGATGTGGATCACCGACGAGAACACCACGCCTGCATCGCCGCGCATCACCGACGTCGCAAACAGGAATCGCTCATCGCGCGACCACACCGGCCCACTCTCCTCGGTCAGCGGCAACGGAGCGGCGAGCACCGGCTCCGCGGCCTCGGTCCCGCACGCCATCAACCACAGCTCCGAGGTCGGCGTCCCGTCGTGCACGAGGGGCCGCGCGAACGCGAGGGTCTTGCCGTCGGGTGACAGCGCAGGTGAGGTGTCTGCCGGGCCCGGAGTCAGCGTCACGATCGAACCATCGGGACGCCGCTCTTCGAGCATGCTCTCGACCGTGCGATCGCCGGTCGGCGTGACCGCCGCATAGATCACGGTCCCGTCGGCAGCGACCGTGGGCGTGACCTCGTGAGTCGCGCCGGAGGTCAGCTGCACCGGCTCGCCGACCGCACGTCCGCTGTCGATCGCGACACGCCAGAGATCGAAGTCGCCGCCGTCGCGCGTCGATGCGAACACGATCGCCGTGCCGTCGGGCGACCACGTCGGGTGACTGTCGATCGCGGGCCCGGTCGTGAGCGGGACAGGAACGGACTCGCTGCCGAGCGGCGCGATCCACAGGCTCGTCGTTTCGAGCGTGCGACCACGACTCGAGGCGAACACGATCCAGCCGCGATCCGGAGACACGGCGGGATGCGAGTCGCGAACGACACCGGCGATCGGCGCGATCAGGACGAGCTGGCGATCACCACGCTCGTCGATCGCAACGAGCCGGGTGCCACTCGGTCCGCGCTCGGACGCGATGATCGCGATCCGCTCGGCCGGGTCCGGCTCGGAAGCCGGAGGAGGTCGCGCACCGCACGCGGCGAGCGCAACGCAAACACTGAGCTGTCGAACCAATCAGGGCGTCGCGGGCGTGGGAGCAGCGGGCGCGGGATCGGCCGCCGGAGCGGCGGGAGCCGGGTCCGCCGGAGCGGCGGCAGCCGGAGCGTCCTTCTTGTCCGTCTCCTTCTTCGTCAGGTTGGACATGTTCATGTCCTTGGTCATGTCCTTGTGCTCGGGCTCGACGCCCGCGTAGACGCCGACCATGAACACGAGGGCGACCGCGCCGCAGATGCCACCGATGGTCCACGCCTTCCGCTCGGACTCGGCAGCGCGCTGCTCGTAGACCACGAAGGACTGCTCTTGATCACGCGGCCATGAAGAAAAATCGGAAAAGCTCATGTGGACCTCCGGGGTACAACGATCTTTAGAGGGAAAGCCGAAACGGCGCAATCTCGAGGCGTATCCGGGTGTCTTATCCGTTGAAAACGACAGGCTCCTGGCCCGGACAGGGCACTACAAGGCGGTATGACACCAGTCGCACGATCCGGTTCCCAGTTCTTGTTCGGAATGTTCGGTCTCGTGATCTCGGTGGGTTGCGGCACCCGAAGCGAGGCGAACCCCACGCCCGCGTCGCCTGCCGCGATGCGGCATGAGCCCGGCGTGGCTGCGGAGAGCTGCCTGGGCGTTGCCGACACCGGGATCTGGTCCGATCTCGATGACAAGGTCCAGATCGCGCTGCCCGCGGTGACCGCCGATCGGGTCAGCGCGACCGTCGACGGCAAGAAGCGCCTGCTCGTCCTCTCGATCGACGGCTTCCCGCGCAAGAGCTATCCGCTGACCGGCCCAAGCATGCTCGCGGTCGGCATGCACACGCTCGCGCTGCGCCCAGGCGATCGCGCCGAGCTCGCCCCGCTGCTCAGCGCCGAGCGCACGACGTCGGTGCCGGCACAGACGAAGAAGAACGCCGACGCGGATCGCGACGGCATTCCCGACGCTCTCGACATCCTGATCGGCGCCAAGAAGACCGTGCTCAACGCCGACGCCTACACCGAGGGCTACGTGACCATTCCATTTCCGCTCGGGGATGTCCCGCGCGAGATGGGCGTCTGCACCGACGTCGTGATCCGTGCGGTGCGCAACGCCGGCGTCGATCTTCAGAAGGCGCTGTACGACGACATCAAGCGCGCGCCGAAGGCGTACCCGATGGTCAAGGGCCGCGCCAATCCACATATCGATCAGCGCCGCGTGAAGACCTTGTTGCCGTACTTCGTGCGCCACTGGGAGGCGCACACCCCGCGGTTCGACGATCCAGAGGACCCGCTGCGTCCCGGTGACGTGATCTTCATGGATACGTTCCCGAGCAAGGCCGGCCCCGACCACATCGGTATCCTCTCGGATCGCCTCGACGATCAGGGACTGCCACTCGTGATCAACAACTGGACCGTCGGCACGGTGACCGCCGAGATGGATCTCCTGACCTTCGTACCGGTGCTGCACCGGTTCCGGCTTCCCGGATCGTAGCGCTGATCGATGTTACCTTCGGTCGGCTGATGAGGCTGGCCTGGTGGCTCACCGCTGCGGCACTGCTCGTGCTGGCGCCTCCGGTACGCGCCCAGGACGATGAGCCGAGCAAGCTCAGCTTCCGCGTGGTCGTCGACGGAGTCGATCACGAACCCGCGTCGATCACCGGCACGCGGATGACGGTCCTGCTGTCGGCACTCACCCTCCAGGGCCAGCGGCTCGACCTCACGGACCCGAAGTCGATCAAGACGTACCTCGGGACGAGCGTGCTCAAGGCCCCCTACTCGCTCGGCACGTTCGGCGCGACCGACAATGCGCTCGCGATCGTGATCGTGGTCCAGGCGACGCTCGACTACCAGGAGGTCCTCCCGGTGATCACAGAGGCGCTCGGCTCGACGCTGCTCGGCGCACTCGACGATAAGACGACACAGCTCGCCGTCCTCCCGTATGGCGAGGCCGTCGGCACCGGCAAGCTCATGACGCTCAAGGCCGGGCGAGCCAAGGTGACGCAGCTCGCGCACGACGGCACGGCAGGAGAACCCGCGCTGCTCGAGACCGTCGAGCGTGCGCTCCTGATCCTCAAGAAGGCCAAGACCGAGCCCGAGGGTCGCGGACTCCGCAAGATGATCCTCGTCATCGGCGATGGCCGCGACCGCGCCGGGGATCGCGAGCGAGTCACGCGGCTCGGCGAGCGCGCGGGAAAGGATGGCGTGCGGATCCACTCGTTCGCGTTCTCGCCGACAGATCAGCGCCGCCCGCTGCTGCTCCTCGGCGAGCTCTCGAAGCGATCGCTGGGGACGTTCCGCTGGCTGCAGCGGGGCCAGGGGGCCGATTCGTGGGGGCCCAAGTTCGCGCACCTGACCGACGAGATCGACAAGCAGTATGTGCTGACGTACTACCTCGGACCCGACGAGGATCCCGCCGGCAAGAAGCTCACGGTCGTCACGATCGGCCGCACCGAGGGGACGTCAAACGAGGTCAAGGTCCCGAGCGCGCTGTGCAATCGCGAGGCGTGTGCCGGCTACTGCGTCTCGGATCGCTGCGTGGTTCCGCAGGCTCCCGAAGATCGCGGGGTGCTCGGCTGGGTGCTCCTGATCGGCGGCATCGTCGTCGGCGCGCTCGTCGTGCTCGGCGTCATCGGCTACGTGATCACCAACCGCTCGCAGCGCATTCCGCTACCGCCGGGAGTCCTGCCGCCGAGCAAGCCGCCGGCCGGGAAATCGCTGCCACCTCCGCCCGTGGTGATGGCGCCAGCGGTGGCGCCGCACCTGATGTTCGTCACCGGGCCGCGTGCGGGACAGCGGATGCCGCTGCGCCACGGGTTCATGATCGGCAAGGCGCCGAACTGTGACCTGGTGATCGAGGACGGCTACACGTCGACGAATCACGCACAGATCGGGATGGACGGTGCCGGCAACTGCAAGCTGTTCGATCAGGGCTCGACGAACGGGACGTTCATCAACGGCGTGCGGGTGACCGAGGCCACGCTCGAGCACGGCATCAGCATCAGGATCGGCTCGACCGAGCTGCGGTTCTTGGCACAATAGGAAGCTCGCCGATGAACAAGTACAAACCCAGCAACAAGCTGATCATCGCGAACCAGACGTTCAGCGTCGATGCGCCGATCGTGACCTGGCTGGACCCGCCGTTCTGGAACGCGAAGTCGCCGTACTGCATTCCGACCGAGACCGAGCGCAATCCACCATGTCCGCCGGGTAGCGGCGGGCACTTCCCGTACGACGGCCCCAAGATCCTGCAGCGCTACTCGGTCCGTCCGTTGTTGCGCCGCTATGGCGACAATCCGCCGCTCGAGGCCGTCAAGGCAGTGATCAAGCAGTTCGTGGTCCATCACGACGGCTGTCACTCGTCAGACATGTGCTTCAACGTCCTGCATAACGAGCGCGGGCTGTCGTGTCACTTCCTGATCGACAACGACGGGACGATCTTCCAGACGCTCGATCTCGCGCTCGCCGGGTGGCACGCCGCGGAGTGGAACATGGGCTCGATCGGTGTCGAGCTGTGCAACTACGGCGACGCGAAGGCGAGGCCAGACTTCTACTCCGGCGGCAAGCACGGGCCGGTTCGCAACACGAAGCCGATCCAGATCAACGGTCACAAGATCCTCGCGTTCGAATACAACCCCGAGCAGTACCGCTCGTTCGCGAAGCTCGCGCTCGCACTGCAGAAGCACCTTCCGAACATCCCGCTCGACTTCCCGCAGTCGAGCCCGGGCGTGCAGAGCTGGGACACCTTGCCGCGCCAGGCGTCCTTCGATTTTGCCGGCTACATCTCGCACTATCATCTGACCAATCAGAAGTGGGATCCGGGCCCGTTCGACTTCAAGGTCGAGCTCGGCAAGCTGCGCGGTCGATTCTGCCTGCCGATCTACGCGAAGGAGCCGAAGGACCCCGCCGTTCCACCGCCGGTTCCCGAGCAAGCCGAGGATCTCAAGATCGCCACCGACGAGCTGCACAAGGCGAACGAGCTGATGGCCGACGGTGGGTTCTTCCCCGTGGGCCCGTGGGGGGAAGCCCGGCTGTGGCACGGCGGGATTCACCTCACTGGCAAGAAGGATGGCGGCGTGTACGCGCCGTTCCCGGGACGGCTGGTCGCGGCGCGGATGGGCGCGAGCTCGCCGGTCGGCTCGACCAACTTCGTCTTGCTGCGCCACGAGATGTCCCTCGGTCAATCCAAGGTCCAGTTCTACTCGCTGTACATGCACCTCGCTGACGAGCTCGCCGCGGCCAAGCCCGTCGAATGGCTCGGCAAGAGCGAGCTGTGGAAGAAGAACGGCAAGCAGGGCGAGGTCGTGCTGCTCGATGATCCGATCGAGGCCGGGGCGATCATCGGGCACATCGGCACGGCCGGCCCCCCGGATCTGGCCAGGTCGCAGGTCCACGTCGAGTTCTTCTCGAACAGCGAGCTGTTCGCGGGTGTTTCGGGGTCACCGTGGGAGGTCATCGACGGAACTTCCGGCGGGCGGTTCTGCGACTCACCGCGCATCAACGACCTGATCGATTCCAACAAGGACGGGAAGCTGTCCCGGGCCGAGCTCAAGGAGTTCTACGAGTCCGGCGGCGGTCAGCAGGCGCGAAACTTCGTCACGTTCCACGTCTCCGAGTGGACGGCCGAGCCGAGCTGGAGCGAGGCGCTCCGTGTTCCCGCCGACTTCAAGGACATGCCTCCCGCCGACATCGATGCGCTCGTCGCGGATCAGATCACCCCGGGCCTGTGGTGGGATCAGCGGGTCGCGCAGCACGCACGCCTGGCGCGCGATGGCGTGGTCTATCACTACAACCCGATCACCTTCGTGGCGTGGTTCAACCTGCAGCTGCTCGAGGCCGCGGCGCTGGCGCCCAAAGACGACGTCAAGGCGATGGACACCAAGGGCGTGCCGCCCGGCATCACCGATGACTTCGGCGACAAGGACGGCAGCTCCGCGCGATCGAGCACCGATGTCGCAGATGACCCCTGCAACAAGAGCCTGACGATCAACGAGCTCGTGCTCGGCTATGATGCGCCGGAGTGCACCCCGCCATGACCCGTGGCCCGCAGCGCAAGTCCGCCCCCGAGCGCGCGTCGACGTGGCGTCCGCCCACTCGACGCGTGTTCTTCGCCATGCTCGGCGCAGCGGCCGCCGCTCTCGCGGTGCGCCAGCACACGTCGGTCGAGCCTGAACGCCCGCGAAGCACGTGGACCGGCAAGACCCGCTGGATCGGCCACTGCTGACGATCCCGCCGAAGTGAACCGCGCGCCCTCCATCTCGGGCGCGGGTGGGTAGACGATCTCCTAGATCGTGTATGTTGCGCGCCATGTCGGTTCGCCGCGTGATCTCGGTGTTGAGCGTGTGTCTGGTCGCATCGGCGACCGTGGTCGTCGCTCAGCCCAAAAAGGATGCGAGGAAAACGCCGGTTGCTCCGGCCAAGGATGCAGGTAAGGGCTCCGCAGCCGGCTCTGCAGCGGGCTCCGCGGCTGCGGGATCCGGTTCCGCCGAGGGCAGCGCCGTCGAGATGGTCGAGGATCCTCCGGCGGACATGGAAGGCATCAACGAGGATCCGGATGCGCCCAACATCGGCGAAGGCTCCGCCGCCGTGGTGGTCGTCCCCAAGAAGCAGAGAACCTCGGGCTATCCGATCGAGGAAGCGTATCGACCGATCACGCTGCCGGCGGGCATGTCCGAGGTCTCGCTCGGTCTGATTGCGCCCCTCGATCCGTTCGTGCCGACCGCCTCGCTTCGCGGTCGCTACGGTATCACCCGCCAGGTCCAGCTCGGGCTGACCTACGTCCTCGCGGGCATCTATGACGACCCGGCGACCACGGGCACAGACAAGTCCACGATCCATCCCGGCAAGGCGATCGGCGTCGACGTCACCGTGCTCATGCAGGAATGGATCGGGATCCGGGTCGGCGTCCCGTTCTATATCGATCCCTTCGCGTTCGCACTCCAGCTCGGCGCCCCGATGAAGTTCCGGTTCCTGGACGGCAAGCTCGCACTCGGTGGTCTCGACGACCTGCTGACCATCCGGCTCTATCGGTTCCCGCCGTCGTTGACGTCGGAAGTGACGAACGCGTCTGCGGCGGCGCGGTTCGACACCAACTCGCTCCAGTCGCGCGGCGCGTTCCGCGTCAGCGCGTACGCGGTCTACCAGCAGAGCCCGAAGATGGCCCTGATCGGCCGCGCCGGCGTCACGCTCGAGGACTTTTCGGGCACGCGTAGCGAGGCCGGCGGTGGCAGCACGACCTTCATCCGCGCGGGGTTCCAGTACTCGCCGAAGAAGTTCCTCGATGTCGGCTTGTCGGTTGGCTGGGAGGACCTCGGCCAGCTCGGCGCGTTCGCGCCTGCGGCCTACATGAACCTTCGGATCTAGCGCGCGGCGCTGCCGGTGGCGCTGCCACTGCCCGTCGCGCTGCCTGCGCCGGAACCCGTCCGTCCGATCGGCGGATCCTCGACGAGCCCGGAGCGCGTGAGCACCTGGAGCTTGCGCATCCCGACCAGCTGACCGTGGATCGTGAACGTGGCGCACGACCACGTGCCGGTCGGATCCTCGGGAACGAGGCGGTCCGGGAACTCGCTGCGGAACACGATGCCGTCGCCATCACAGCGAAGCGCCTCGGGCGTGATCCGCGTGAGCTCCTTGCCGCGGTGCGACCAGACGTGGACGACGCCCTCCTTCAGCCCGCCTGGCTCGCGCAGCAGCGATCCACAGCGCAGGCCGTCGAGCTGGTTCGCGCGCACCGTGTGCTTGCTGCCCGGCATGCACTCGTACGAACCGCGCGTGCCGTGCCCGATCGCGGTCTCGGGCATCGCGAGCGGCGCGGGCGGAATGAACGCGCGCCCGTACCAGACCGCGCCCAGCAGCGCACCGCTCATGCCGATGGTCAGCAGCACACCCTGCGTCGACAGCACCTGCCTCACCGAGAACGACAGCAACGCGGTCGCGGTCGGCGTCGCCAGGGCGGCGATCACCAGACCTGTGAGGTGGTCGACTCCACCGACGAGCGGTAACAGCACGTTGAGGACACCGAACATCGCGAGTCCGTACATCGCGGCGGCGAGCATTCGCCGCTCCATGATGAAGTTGTCGAACACGAGATCCATCGTCGACACGATGGCGCAGATCAGCAGCAGCGGCGCCATCCACCAGTTCCACGACGACAGGGACCAGGTCGCGCTCGACGCGTAGAGCGGCGTCAGGAAGAAGAACATCTGCTGGTAGAACTGCTTGATGATGTAGTTCGTGACGACGCGGACGCCCTTGCGCCCCATGCTTTCGTTTTCGCTGCGGTTCGTCGGACCGACGATGAAGCGCAGCGCGATGAACATCACGAGCCACGACGCGAACAGGGCCATCATCACCTTGTCCGCGTGCGCGAGGCCGGCGCGCGCGAACAGCATCACGCCGATGCCGAAGAACAGCGCGAAGAACGAGTGGAACCACCAGAGCCGGCGGAGGATGCGCTTGAGCCTGCCCGGCGGGGGCGCCGCCTCGACGGCAGGATCGACGGGCTCGGACTTCCCCACGCCTCGATTCTACCCGCAACGTGAGGGCATGAGCGCTGTCTGCTCGGCATGCAATGCGGCGAACGGATCGAGCTCACCGCCGATCCG
>JACCQV010000789.1 GCA_013813945.1 Deltaproteobacteria bacterium
GCGAGCTGCGGGCCGAACGCCGGTTCTTCCGCCACGCCAAGCGCGAGGCTCGCGTGCACGCCCGTCAGCGCCCACGCATCCGTCTGCGCCTGGGTGCTGGCATCGCGAACAGCTGCGTCGATGACACGGCATTCGAAGGCTGCTCCGGCGAGGTCTGCCTCACCGACGACCGCGGCGGTGAGCTCGTCATCTTGTTCGGCGGACGCGAGCTGGAGCGCATCACGTTCGACACGGCGATCGGATTCGCTGCCGTGATCGACAGCGACCGCGTCCGCCCCGCGGATCGCTATCGCGGAGTTGTTCGCGACCGCGAGTACTCGATCCTCGAGCACGCCTTGCGAGCGGGCCTGGTACGCGCGATCGAAGCGCACACCTGGATCGCCGCCGGCGGCGCGTGTCCCCGTGGGATCGACGTCGGCAGCGACATCTCGAAGCCCGACCTGGTCTGGGTCCGCGAGGCCTATCGGCTCGCGCGGGAGCTCGGGGTCAAGGTCCGGCCACCCTTGTCGAGTGTTCCGCTCTGGCCGGACGCGGCCGGACGGACCGTCAGCCTGGAGGAGCTGCGCGACAAGCCGGCGATCGGCGTCGCTCCGCTCGGTAGCGCGGGCCGACGGCTCGGGACGCGGCCCGTTATCCTTGTCGACGACCGTGACCGCGCCGAGCTGATGAGACTGCTCCCCCAGACGGTCGCGATCGTCCGCTATGAACCTCATCACCTCGCGTACGAAAGCGACCCCGGCGAGCTCGCCCGCGGCCTGCTGGCGCGCCACCCACACGCGCTCGCGATCGCCACCGAGCAGCTGACCTGTGCGATCGCGCCTGCGGCCCTCGGCGAGTCACGCCTGGTACTCCGACACCGCGGCGCGCGGATCACGGAGCAGGCCTATCAACCGCAGCTGGTTCCGTGCGCGATCGTCCTCGAATCCGATGCGATCATCCCCGGCGAGGGGTGGACCTCGCTCGCAGGCGTCGGTGGCGTCGTCGAGCTCGACCTCCCCGCGCTCGAGCACGCGTTGATCCGCGCCGCCGCGCATGCCCTGGTCGGGGAACGCCCGTCCACCCTGTTCGGTGCGGCAGCAGTCGACCTCGCGGAAGGTCTGGGCCGAACGCTGTGCCAGGCGATCCTCGCGACGGATCCCCACCGACTCCTCGGCGACGTCCTGATTGCGAAGCTGCGTACGCAGCCGCTGCTCGCCGTTCTCGGCTCCGCGCGGTTGCACAGCATGGATGAAGTCGCGCTCATGTTCACGGAGAGCATTCCGTACGTCGAGACGTTCAGTGAGCCATCGGCGGACTTCACGCCCGTCGTGGCGCCGGGCGAGGTCATGCGCGCGGTGGCAGCGCTGACGGCACGGCAGGCGCGCAACGCGACGGTCGAGCTCGAGGATCGGCGCGCCGCCTTCACGCGTGATCTCCGCCTCGCCCGTCACCGCGAGACTTCGCCGCGAACCCTCGCGCTGCCCGCCGGAGCAACCGGGATCGAGATCGAGACGACGATCGCGCGCGGCGTCGTCGGCGTCGGGCGTGACCTGCTCGAGATCCATGTCCACGTCGAGGGCCGCCCGTTTCAGGTGATCACGCGGCCTGGTGAGCCACCGCTCCACGCGCTGGTCGACGTCGCGATCGGGCACACGCTACCGACCTTCGAAGCGATGCGGCCACAGAGCGCCGACGATCTGGTCACCGCGATTCGCAACGTGACGCCGGTGCTGCTGGTCGCGATCGCAGAGGCGCACCCCACCAGGCTCGCGGACGCTGGTACCGAGCGAGAGCTCGCGATCGCATGGGTCGCCGCCCACGAGCTGTCGCGGAACAAACGCGACAAGCTCCGTGACTCGATCGCGTTCCCGACGGTGCAGGGCTCGCGCACTGCGCTCGGATCGGCGAGCGCGGCCGGCGCCCTGAGCGTTGCGAGCTGGACCGGCACGTGGCTTTCGCCCGAGGGCAATGACGAGGTCGATGACTGCGATCGTCCGATTGTCCATGTGCCCGACGGCGCAAGTCAGGTCCGCACGTTGCTCGAGGCGATCTACGAGGGAACGATCACCGACGTGACGCCCGCCGTCGCGGCGCTCCAGGCGCGACGCCAGATGGCCCGGGGTCTGTTGCCCAAGCCGCGGGTGAGCGCTCCTCCGGAGCTCACGCGGCCGCTCGACGCGTTCGGCGACGCCGGAAGCGAGCTCGGGATCGGGGAGGTCGCGCTGGTCCCGGGGCCGTCGCTCGCTCTGGTGCATGTGCATGGCGAGCTTCGTGCGCGGATCCCGATCGACGTTCTGCCCTACGTCCACGTCGCGCTCGAGGCGCCCGAGCTCCTGTCCCCGTCGTCGAGCAAGCCCGCGATGGACCTGATCGAGGATCCGATCGCGCAGCTCCAGCTGCTCGCGGCCGACCGGCCGCACCGGGGAGTGCTCGCAGCGCAGATCCAGCGGATCGCGATCCCGCTCGCGCACCTGATCATGTCGGCGATCCCGCACGGCTCGCTACCCACCGAGATCCGGCACAGCTTACGCCGCGCGATCTTCGAGAACCGGCTCGACGGCCGCACGGTCACGGTGCCCGTGTTCGAGACCGTCACGGGCGCATGGGTCGCGTTCGCTCAGCTCGCGGAGCAACGTCGTCAGTTCCACCAGATCTGGGCCGTGCCACGCGGCACGCGGACCACCCTGCCTCTCGACGAGCAGCGGATCGTCCTCGTCCTCGAGCCGGACGAGCTCTCACGTGCGATCGCGTCCGACCTCGCGGTGATTGACGGGACCCGCTCGCTGGAGCTCGATGCGGAAACCCGGATCAACCGCGCGCGGCCCCGTGCGACGGATCTCGAGCTGGACCGTCGCGACCTCCTCGCCGAGATCGCGCTCGATGGCGACGGCATCAGCGCACCGCGGGGCCGGGTGGGCGTCCTCGCACCACGGCGCGCAGATCGCCGTCTGATGTCACTGCATCGCCAGATGCATCCGTTCGACGCGCTCCCGGATCCATGTGACTGGCCGACCGTGACGGTCCTCGATGACGCCCGGCTGCAGCCCGATCGCACGGAGGCAAGACCGATCGAGGTTCTCTCGTACAAGCAGGTCGTCACCGCGATCCGTGCGGCGAGTGAGGCCGCGATCCGCACGCTGACGCTACCGCCCGCGCAGGCGCCGGCATCGGTCCGGTTGGTGCCGGCGACGTATCTGGGCCTCCCGTCGCTCGTCTCGCATCCGAAGGTCAAGCTGCGCGGCGCACTGTGGATCTCGGCCCCCCCGACGCGAGCGTCGAGCGTTCGGGTCGTCGATTCCGTCGGCGACTACCGGATCGATCCGGGGATGACGGGGATCGAGGGCACGGTCTACATCCATGGTCCGTATGGCTGGTCCCCGGAGCCAACGCTGCGGGAGCTGTGCGCGATGATGCACGGCAAGCTCGTTCGCCAGCTGATCGCCGCGCCGCCGGATGATCCCGACCTCATCGCCGCACACGCCGCACGCGCGCTGGCGCTCGGCCGGATCTCCGTCGCGGACGCCGCGGACGTCGCTTTCACGTGTTTCGAGCGCCCGCTCTCGGCGCAGGAGCTCGTCGAGATGTTCGCGGCCAACGAGGCGGATCAGGTCGAGCTCGTCGACGATGGCTCCGACCTTGCCCGCGTGGTCCGTGACATCCTGGGACCGCGCCTCCGCGCTCGACGCGAGGCCCGTCAGGTGAAGGCGCAAGACCTTGCCACGGTGGACGTCGCGCCACCCCGCCACCCGCTGCAGGACCTCGTCGACATTCTGAACGCGCGACTCGCCGCACTCTCGTTTGTTCGCGCGTGGAGCATTGCCGGGACCCGCAAGCAGCCGATCCTGGAGTACGACGACGAGGTCCTCGTGCTCGCGGGGCAGAACCACCGCGTGCTCGCGATCGCATCGGCGTGTCACGCTCGCAGCCCATGGGCCGAGGACGCCGTCGATCTTCTGGTGGCACACGCCGTCACGGTGCTGAACATCGCCCTGACCTCGGTCACGGACGCGGCGGAACGCAGCGCCCTCGTCACGCTCGCTGGTTCATCGGCGCGCGTCGATGCTAGGGACAGCGGTCGGTGAGTGCAACGGACGCGGCCTGGCGACGCGACCGCTCGCACGCTGCCTCGACGATCTCGCGTTCGGCGGCCGTGCCCCCGACCAGCGGGACCTGCGCGAGCTGGGCGGCGAGCGCCCTCGTAGGACCTGACGCCGCTGGGCAGCGCTGGAGCTTTCCGATGGCGGCGGTGAGCGCCTGGCACTGCGGTCCCGGGACGAACTCCTGTGGATCCGCCACGGGCGCACAGCCGGCCTCGATGAGCGCGGTCTCGAGCTTGTCCGCGCGCAGCGCGCAGCGGCCGGCATCCGCCTTGGCCTTCCACGTGGCGCGTTGCTTCGCGAGCAGCGCGGGACTCTCGAGCGGCGGCTCGGTGAGCTTCGTGCACCTCGCCTCGATGCGTGCGAGGGAAACCAGCCGATCGCACGCCGCGATCTTCGTCGCCGGGCGCACGAGCTGAGCGTGCATCCGGCAGTCGGATCCGAGCTCGGCGACGAGCGACAGCACATTCGCGCGAGGGCGAGTCACCCGGAGCTTGACGTCACCTTGCTGCGCGCTCCACCCGCCCTCCTCTTCGACCAGTGACATCGCACGCAGCCCGCCGCCTGCACCTGCCAGCTCGATCGTCATCGCGCCGTCGCTCGCATCGAGCGAGATCCGCGCGCGCGCGGCACCGGGCGTGAAGCAGCCCTTCCACGTCAGCGTGCCCGCGTAGTCGCCGACCCAGTCGGCCCAGGTTGGAGCGGCGGGCGCCGCCGGCGCGCTGGCCGTCAGCGCGAGCACGAGCAGCGCGCTACGACCGGTCGCCATCGTCGACCACGCGGGCCGTCGGGGGTAGCGACTGGTCGCCGTGCGGCGGCTTGCCGTGCGCGACGAACGTGTAGAGCGCGGCACCGACGGCGAGCACACACGCCACGACGAGGCTCTCCTTTGGTTGCGTGCGGATCTGCGAGTACGCGATCCACGCCGACAGCGCGATGAAGGCGACCGGCGTGAGCGGATACCCGAACGTGCGGTACGCGGCCCTGTGCCCCCGGGCGCGCAGGACAAATACCGCGCTGACCGTTAGCGCCGCGAAGATCGCGAGCGTAAACCCGACGAACCGGATCAACGATCCGAGATCGCCGACGAGCACGAAGATGCTGGCAATCACGCCCTGCGCGATCACGGCGAACACGGGAACACCGCGGTCGTTGTGCTGCGCGAGCAGCTGCGGCAGCGCGCGGTCCTTGGCCATCGCCGCGTACACCCGCGGACCGGCCATGATCATCGCGCTGACGGAGGAGACGAGCGCGATCGCGATCACCGAGCTGACGAGCTTGCCGGCACTGCTGCCGAACAGCGCCTTGGCCGCGACATCACCGACCTCGATCACGGGGCCACCACCGCCCTCGCCCGCGAGCACGCTGCTCGGCACGGCGTAGAGGAACACCAGGTTGAGCAGCACGTAGAGCACCATCACCGTGCCGGTGCCGAGGAGCAGTGCGCGCGGCAAGTTCCGCTCCGGGCGCTCGACCTCATTCGCGATGTACGCCGCCGCATTCCAGCCGGAGTACGCGAAGCTGACGTACATCAGAGACGTCGCGAACGCGGTCGTTCCGATGTTCGCGAGGCCACCGCTCTGGCTCGCGAGGTTGCTCCAGTTGCCGTCTCCGAGGAACAGGCCACCGAGGATCAGGAGGACGATCAGCAGCACCTTCGCCGCCGTGAACACGGCCTGGACCGAGCTCCCGACCTTGGTATCGAAGGTGTGTAGGAGGGTGATGAGCCCGATCAGCGCGAGCGAGATCACCTGCTGGGGGCCGACCGTGACCACACCTGAGACCCACGGCTCGGCGGTCTGCAGCGCAGGGATCAGCGTGGCGAGGTAGATCGAGAACAGGATCGACGCCGTCGCGATCGGCGCCGAGAACCCGGCGGTCAGCGAGACCCAGCCGCTCATGAAGCCGACGACCGGGTGATACGCCTCGCGGAGGTAGACGTACTCGCCACCGGCGTGCGGCATCATCGAGCCGAGCTCGGCGTACGCCGCGGCGCCGCACAGGGCGAGCACGCCGCCGACGACCCAGCACGCGAGGATCGTCATCGGATCGTGGAGAGCAGCCGCCTGGAAGCCGGCACTCGTGAACACACCCGTCCCGATCATGTTGGCGATCACGATCGCCGCGGTGACGGTCAGCCCGAGCCGGCGCGTGGGTTGCGTCACTCGACGACTTTACTGCTCGGCGAGCGAATCGACGAGAGGTGCGGCCGGCGCGAGTGGGCGCATGTGACGATCGAGGAACGCGAGCGCATCGCGCCAGCAGCGCCGTGCTGCCGGATCCCAGACCATGGCATGGAAGGCATGGATGCCGCCGGAGTAATAGCGCGCCTCGACAGGCACATCGAGCGCGCGCAGCGCCTTCTCGAGCCGGCGCGTGTCGTCGAGCAGCGGATCGCGCGTCCCGACCGGAGCAAAGAACGGCGGGAGCGGACGCTCGAAGTGCGGCTGCACCCGGATCCCGGCGACGGACTCCTCGAGCACGCGCAACGGATCCGCGAGCTCGGTCGCTGCGCTCGGCCCCGCGGGATACCCATGGAGGTACGACTCCGATGCGTCCCGGAGCATGCCGTCGATCCACGTCGGCAACTTCCGCCGCTCGGCGAACCGTCCTGGATTGGTGACCTCGAGCATCGCGCAGAACGGGAGCGCCGCGCGCGGTACCAGTCCCGTGTCGAAGACATCGCGCGCCCATGGCTCGCTGCGGCGCTGGCACGCGGTGAGCGCGAGCGCGGTGATCAGGTTTCCACCCGCGGACTCGCCTGCCACGGCGACGCGCGTCGGATCGCCGCCGAGCTGCTTCAGGCGCGACGCCATCCAGCTGTACGCGAGGCAGGTGTCCTCGATCGCCGCGGGATACGGATGCTGGGGCGCGAGGCGATAGCTGATGTTGACGACGAGATAACCGAACCGCGCGAACACGAGGCCCATCAGCCAGTGCGTGTCCTTCGACAGTAGATGGAACGCACCGCCGTGGACGTAGAACACGACCGGCCACGGACCGGGCCGATGCACCGGGCGGTAGATGTCGAGCCGGCGCCAGTCCGCATGGTCAGGGCCGTACGAGACGTCGCGCT
>JACCQV010000795.1 GCA_013813945.1 Deltaproteobacteria bacterium
GTGCAGACGTCACGATGGATCGTACAGGCGCATCTCTTGAGCGACATCACCGTCCAGGGACGACGCTTCGCCGTCAGCTACCTTCTGCCGTACGAGACGGCCGTGTCACTCGATCGCTCCACGGTCGTGGCAGCAGTTGGAACGGGCCTGCTTGTGGTGGGCCTCGAGCGGATCGTGTTCGAGGGAACACGACGGATGATCTCGAGGGGCTCGATCGTGATGGCGTCGTGCGTCTCGATGAGCGCTGCATTCCTGGTTGCCGTGATGTGGCAGGGCGAACGCTGGCCTCTGTCTCTGTTGCTGATCGTCGCGGCGTTGCTGATCGCAGCCGGGTTTCTGTTCAAGCGCCGCTATCGGGAGACACCGTTCCGCTGGGATGTCCCGTGGAAGAACGTGGTGGCCTTCAACGAGCTCGAGACCTCGAATGAATGGGCAGTGACCCTCAAGGGTCCCGAGGCCGGCACGGTCCAGTTCTCTGTCGATACGGATTCCAGCGGTGCGTTTGCGGAGCTGATGGTGAGCTTGCACGAAACCGGCTTGACCAAGGTGCGGTTCGCCGAGCGGGTCGTCCCCGAGGCGAGAGTGGTCGCTCAGGGCACCACTACGCGAGGGTCATGACCACCGGGACGGTCTCGATTCCCGGGGGCGTTGCTCACGCCTTGAAACCGTCACGCCTGGAAGTAGGCCTGCCGTAGCCAGCCCATGAGCTCGAAATCGACGTTCGTTGCGTTCTCTAGGCGCACGCGGTGGGTGACCGAGCTTCGAGAGCTTGCCCGCAAGGGCGTCGTAGATGCTGCGCAGCGGCACCTTGCCGCCTGCATACTGCGCAGCGACGAGGTCGACGTTTTGTGCCACGGCCGAGGTCGCATCAGACTGCAGCGTCTGGTGCGCGAGAAAGTTCGCGTAGCCGTGGGTGACGCCGTGTTTCGTCTTGAGCCACGCGAGCAACTGCCCGTGCTTCACGAACCCGGACTTGGTCGTGACCATGGCGAACAAGGTCGACGATGCGGTGCAGTCAATGATCGTCAATCTGAAGGCAAACACCGGGAGAACGCTCGCTGAGTGGCTGATGATCGCAGCACTCGATCGCGATCGGGGTCGCCCACAGCTTCACGGTGGTGCCCCTACCAGTTCGTCGAAGGTATCGGTGAAGGTGCGATCGGGAGAGCAGTTCGCCATCGTCGGTGAATCGACGATCGCCTTCGCCGCGGTATCGAGTGTCTCGGCGTGTGGCTCGAGCGCGGCGCGCAGCTCACGAGCACGGCCGTCGTGGAGAACCTTTGCGTTCGCGGCGACCACGTCGGCGTAGGTCTGTTGCAGGGTGCGGAGGCGCGTGGTCGCCGCGGCGCAGTCGACGCCGGCGGCCGCGAATCCTTCGGCGACGTCCTGATAGAGCTTGGTCGCACGCTGCGCGAGGCGCGGCAGATCTTGATCGAGCGGGACCACCGGGGGGGGACCGGCGGGTGCCACCGTTCGAGGTGGCGGGGCCGGCGGAACCGCAGGCGTGGGCGGCAGACAGGCGGTGAGTGCGACGACGCAGAGCGCGGCGAGAGCGGCTACCACGCGCGACATGACGGCATCCTCGCACGGTCGACTGGCATATCGCCAACGGCCGCGGACGAAGCACGTCAGAGGATCGGCATCGCCTCGAGCGTCTCGCGGACGGCAGGGTGCCGCGCGCATGTCGCGTCGACGGTGAAGTCCGCCTCGATCTGCGCCACACGTTGCGCGCTGGCCTGATCGTAGGCGCGCATGTCCGTCGTGAGTTGCTTCGCGAGCTCGGGATCCTTCTGTGCCTCGCGCGCTCGGGCCAGGCTGGCTTCCATTCGCACGAACAGCGCACGCAGCTCGCTCGCCATGCCGGGGCAATCATCGCGGCGGGTATGGATGATCGATGCGACCTCGCCAAGCTGTGCATCGAGCTCGGCGGCGAGCGCGCGAGTATCGATCTTCGGTGGCTGCGGCGCGGGTCTGGCGCCACCACATGCGATCAGCAGTACGAGCGTGGCGCGGATCATCAGCTGGCGAGATTCTCGAGCACAGCAACATCCTCGATGGCGTGAAACTTCCCCTTCTCGTTCTTCGCGACGCGCGAGAGAGCAATCTCGGGATCGTGAGTGAAGAACAGCCGACCGTTGCGCTCCACGAGATCGCTCAGCAGCGTGTTCTTCTCGTCGACGAGCAGCTCCGGGAAGCGGTCGTAGCCCATCGTGATCGGCGAGTGGACCCACGGGCGGCCGGGGATCAGATCCGCGGCGAACAGGACCGGTCCGCCGGGCATGTCGATCTCGGTGAGCAGCAGTCCGGGCGTGTGACCCGAGCTGCGGTGAAACCGAAATCCCGCGCCGAGTGCGCCCGCGTGCTCGGATGCCGCGAGCTCGAGCCGGCCGGTGCTCGCCAGCAGGTTCGTCAGGCCCGGGATGAACGAGGCCTTGTCGCGCGCATGCGGCGCGACGGCGCGTTGCCAGGCTTCCGCGCCGACGACATAGATCGCACGCGGAAACACCAGCTGTGGTGAAGCACCCTGTTCCCAGCCGGTCAGCACACCACCGGCGTGATCGAAGTGGAGGTGCGAGAGCACGACGACATCGACGTCGGCGGGCTCGATGCCGATCGCCGCCAGGGAAGCGATCAGGACGTGGTCGGGCTCGATGACGCCGTAGCGCTTGCGCAGCTGCGGATCGAAGAAGGCGCCGATCCC
>JACCQV010000824.1 GCA_013813945.1 Deltaproteobacteria bacterium
CATGGTTCCGGCGGGTGTCCCGGCAGCAGGCCTGTACACCGACGGCCGCACCTACTTCGACATCCACCACACCGAGGCCGATACGCTCGACAAGATCGATCCGGCGCAGCTCGCGGAGAACGTCGCCGCAATCGCGGTGCTCGCGTACGTCATCGCCGATTTGCCCGATCGCATCGACGCGCCGTGAAGCTGCTGGATCTAGGCGCCCGGGTGCTCGAGGCGCCACTCGTGGTGCGCGAGCCCTTCCGTGCGCTCGATGCCATCGTCGTGCTCGGTGCTCCACTCGGCCCGGGCGCGTCGCTGACGCCCGTGCTCGCCGAACGTGCTGCGGCTGCAGCCGCGCTGTGGCGCTCCGGTGGTGCTCCGATCGTCGTCGCAAGCGGAGGCACGACCCACGGCGCCGCGCGCGCCGAGGCCGAGGTGCTCGCGGAGGCCGTCCGCGCGGAAGGTGTTCCCGAGGTGCTGGTCGAGAGTCGCTCGCGAACGACGCGCGAGAACGCGCGGTTCACGTGGGAGCTGCTCGCAGACCGTGGTGCGCGCAGCGTGTGGCTCGTGACCCAGCCGTTCCATGCCCGTCGCGCCGCGCGCCTGTTCCGCGCCGCGGGCTTCGATGCGTACGCCTGGCACATTCTCGACAGCGTGCAGTATCGCGATCGCGCGAAGGCGATGCGCTGGCTGGTCCGCGAATACGCGGCCTGGGCGGCGCTGTTCGTTCGCCGCGGCGCCTAGCGAAGGATCAGCTGGAGCTCGACCGCGGGCGACGACGCGACTGGACCCACCGCGGTCTCGATTCGATCCTCGGCGATGCCCTGATCGATCAGGTGCCATTTCACGGCCTCGGCGCGGCGCCGCGCGAGGTCCTCGTTGCCCGCCTTCTCGGGATGGCCGATCACGCGGATCCGGACGATCTTGTGCTTCCGCATCATCCGCTGAGTCGGCACGAGCGCCGTCCTGGCCTTGGGGGTGACGCGTGCGCGGGTCGGTTCGAACGGCAACGCGGCCGTGAGCGCGCTCGTGACCTCGGCTGGAACCTCGTCCGGGCAGCCGTCTTCCTCGGCGAACCCGTTGCGGGTCTCGGGAACGTCGATGCAAGCGTCGCCGGCATCCGCCACGCCGTCGCCGTCATTGTCGGGGTCAGGACAGCCATCGGTGTCCTCGAACCGATCGAGATCCTCGGCCTGACTCGGGCAGCGATCTGCGGCGCCGACGATCAGATCGCCATCGCCGTCGGCCTCGGGACAGCCGTCGTGATCGGCGATCCCGTTCGTGATCTCCTTCTCGGTCGGGCACGCATCGAGGCGGTTCGGCAGACCGTCGTGGTCCGTGTCGCCCTCGTCGATCGGCGGTTGACGGGGAGGGGGCTCCGGCGGCAGCGCGACCGGTTTCTTCGTCGGCAGATCAAAGCTGGCCGACAGGCCGAACTGAGCCTCGAACACCGAGGTGGTCCAGTGGTCCTTGCCGGCCATCACACCGTGGCGGAGATCGACTCGAATCTGCCAGACGTTCGAGAACGGGATCGAGACTCCAGCGCCCCAGTAGAACACCGGGTCGGTCTCCTTCCGCATGTACGGCGACTCCGAGGCCACCGTGGCTCCGCCGATCCCCGCCAGCAGGTGCGGGTGCGCGTTGCGGGTGCCGATCAGCTGGACGCGTCCGTGCGCGCGCCAGCCGAGAACGGGCGCGTAGTACTGGCGGCGCGCGTCCATGCCGATGGTGTTGCCGGTGTAGGCCGACGCGAACACGGTCTCGCCCTCGACCCCGAACCGCATGCGGAACTCGCCGATGCGCGCAGCGTCAGGCTCGACGAGCACGTGCAACCGAGCACCGATCAGCGGAGCCGTCCCGGGCGCTTGCTCCGGAGCCCACGAATCACCGAGCTGGATATCGTCGCCGAGGTATCCAACGCCCAGAAACCCGCTCGCCTCGAGGCGCGGATCCGCCGCCGCGGTAGTTGCAGCAAGTCCTACCGCGAGGCAGACGCCCCATCGCACGCAGGTCATCATAACTCAACGGCGCTTGCACCGGCGTCGCGTGTGGAGGCAAGCTCACAGGCTGCATGCTCACCTTCAGCACGAATCCCGACGTCGCCGAGCAGCAGATGAACGCGATCATCTTCTACCTGACGGCGTTTGGGTACATCGACGGCGAGTTCGACTTCACCGAGAAGACGTTCGTGCGGATCTACATCCGGCAGCTCGTGGCCGCCCGCGCGAAGCTTGCGCTGCCCGACGCCGACGCGAAGACGCGAGACGAGGTGGTCAACAAGTTCGTCGCGCACTTCCATGAAGTGTTCGAGCAGATCGATCGGAGTGTCAAAGAATTGTTCACCGAGGCAGTTGCCGACGGTGAGGACGTCGAGAAGTTCGTCTACTCGAAGCTCAAGCTGCGCAGCTACGAGATCTTCCAGACCTTCGAGCGCGACAACCAGCTCGCGCTGCTGGCGACGATCGACGAGCTGATCTATGCGGATGGAAGCGTGCATCCCGCCGAGGCGAAGTTCCGCAAGGAGCTCGACGCCCTCCTCGATTCGACCTCGACGTTGTCACCGTCGGACATCGAGATCCTGCGCGACCAGAGCCAGGTCTCGATCGTGGACGCGACGGTAAACAAGACCCGCCATGACAACCACCCGTTCTTCGCGACGTTCGAGCAGCACTACTCCGCCGACCCCGAGCGGATCAGCAAGCAGATCACCTCTGACCTCGCTCTGATGAAGCGGTTCGTCGACAAGCTCGCCCAGAAGCGCCTCGAGGGCACGAACAAGCTGGTCGGCCGCACGACGATCGCAGACTTCACCGGCGAGGAACCGTTCCTCGATGGGTACGTCCTCGTGCACCCGGCGAAGCCCAATCAAATCTACGACAT
Source organism: Deltaproteobacteria bacterium (assembly GCA_013813945.1). Lineage (GTDB taxonomy): Bacteria > Myxococcota_A > Polyangia > Haliangiales > Haliangiaceae > JABFXX01. Next base: position 2,866 of record JACCQV010000824.1, read on the forward strand.
CACCGTCCTCGGCGATCTCCACGGCTGCTACAGCTGTCTCAAGGGCGCCCTCCTGCAGGCCGACTTCTTCGCGAAGCTCGAGGCGTGGAAGGCCGACCACAGCAAGCCGGAGCCGAAGCTGATCCTGCTCGGCGACTACATCGACCGCGGCCGGTTCAGCTACAACGGCGTGCTGCGTGCGGTGATGGAGCTCTACCTCGCCGCGCCGGAGCACGTGTTTCCGCTGCGCGGCAACCACGAGTACTACATCGAGTATCGCGGCCGCATCTATGGCGGCGTGAAGCCGGCCGAGGCGATCAACACGCTGATCGGTCACATGCCCGGCGAGGTCTTCGCCGAGTACATGAAGATGTTCGAGGAGCTGCCAAACATGCTGTTCTTCGACGACCTGATGTTCGTCCACGCGGGAATCCCGCGCGACGTCGACATCAAGGCCAAGCTGCAGGACATGGCCGGCCTCAACGATCCGGACATCCGATTCCAGATGCTGTGGAGCGATCCGTCGACCGCCGACTTCATCCCGGACGATCTCCAGGCGCAGAACGCGCGCTTTCCTTTCGGGAAGCTGCAGTTCGAGGCGTTCATGCAGAAGCTCGGATGCTCCATGCTCGTGCGCGGCCACGAGAAGGTCGATTCGGGGTTCCGCCCGATGTACAGCGATGCGACCTCGCTGATCACGCTGTTCTCTGCGGGTGGCGCCGACAACAACGACCTGCCCGAGGACTCGAGCTACCGCACGGTGACGCCGATGGCCGCGACGATCCGGCTCGAGAACGGAACCGCGCAGGTCACACCATGGC
>JACCQV010000861.1 GCA_013813945.1 Deltaproteobacteria bacterium
GGGTAGCGCCGTACCCCCGGGTCCGACGTTTTCCCTGATCGGCCTGGCCGAGATGCGCGGCCAGGTCGGGCCCTGCGGATGTACCAGCGACCCGCTGGGCGACATCGCTCGCACCGTGAAGCTGGTCGACGCCATCCGCGCCGAGCGCCGGCCCGTCCTGGTGGTCGATGCTGGGTCCCTGCTCTACTCCAAGGTCCCGGTTCCCGACCACCTCGAGGCGCAGGAGGAGCTCAAGGCCAACCTCCTGGCACAGACCTACAAGGATGCGCTCGGGGTCGGGGCAATCGGCCTCGGTCCGATGGACCTTGCGAAGGGACCCGAGAAGCTGCGGTTCCCGCGCCAGGCAGTAAACGTCGCGCCCGAGGCCAAGATCGCCGCCGAGGCCCCCAAGGTCATCGAGGTCGGCGGGGCCAAGGTCGGCGTGTTCGGCGTGGTCGCGACCGACGCGATCGCCGGGCTCGCGATCACGGATCCGGTCGCAGCTGGCAAGGCCACCGTGGCCGACCTTCGCAAGCAAGGCGCGCAGATCGTCGTCAGCCTCGTGCAGGCCGGCAGCAAGAAGGACGCGGTCAAGCTCATCCGCGACATCGGCGGGATCGATGTGTCGATCGCCGGGCTTGGAGCGGTCGCGCCGGAGCCCGAACGAGTCGAGACCGAGGCTACCCAGATCGGCGATGGCTGGCTGGTCGTGCCCGGGAATCGCGGTCAGGTCGTGTCGCGGATCGACATCACCGTGCGGCCCGGAGCAGCGCCACTGGTCGACGCGATCGGCCCCGGTGCAGCGGCGACGCGAACCGCGTCGATTGACAAGCAGCTCGCGGCGCTCGATGCCGACCTCGCGAAGTTCGCCGCCGATCCAGAGGCCGACAAGGCGTTCGTCGCGCAGAAGCAGGCGGAGCGCGCCGCACTCGCGAAGGATCGCGCCCGACTCGCCGCAAGCCCCCTCGCGGCGCCGGCGACCGGCAGCTACTTCACGCTCGATCAGATTCGCATCAACAAGACGCTCGCGTGCAACGTCGCCGTGCAGACCAACGTGACCGCGTATTACCGCGCGGCCGGAGAGGCCAATGTCACGGCGGCAGCAGGACGTCCCGTGCCGGCACCCGCCAAGGGGCAAGCCGGCTACGTCGGTACGGAGGCGTGCTCTGACTGCCACTCGGATGCGGTCGATTTCTGGAAGACCACGCGCCATGCCCAGGCCTGGAAGACGCTCGAGGAGCGTGGCCAGCAGTTCGACTTCGACTGCATCAGCTGCCACGTCACCGGGTGGGAGAAGCCCGGCGGCGCGAACCTCGCGCACAACGAGACGCTCCGCGACGTGCAGTGCGAGACCTGCCACGGCCCGGGATCGATCCACGTCGCGAAGGGCGGCGAGGAGCGGCCGCCGACGGTGTTTCGCATGCCGCCGGAGAAGATGTGCGAGACCCAGTGCCACACCAAGGATCACAGCGACACGTTCGCGCTCCAGCCGTACTTGCGTGATGTCCTCGGCCCGGGCCACGGCGAGGAGCTCCGCAAGCAGCTCGGCGACGGCCCCACGGGTCAGCAGCTGCGCAAGGCCGCACTCGACAAGGCGGGACGGACGCTGGGTGCTGGGTGCGTTCGCTGATCCTCTCGATCGCTCTCCTCGCGATCGCGTGCGGTCCTGGACCGGCGCCGAAGAAGAAGACCTCGACGGGCGCCCCGCAGCCGAAGTCGCCGCCCGGCGTGCAACTCGGCATCGCGAGCTGGTACGGCGGCAAGCACCACGGCGGGCCCACCGCTTCTGGTGAAACGTTCGACAAGAACGCCATGACCGCTGCACACCGCACCCTGAAGATGGGGACGCGAGTGCGGGTCACGCGAAAGAAGAACAGGCGGTCCGTGGTCGTCCGGATCAATGATCGCGGCCCGTACTCGAAGGGACGGATCATCGATCTGTCCGAGGCTGCGGCACGCGCGCTCGACATGCTCGACGACGGCATCGCGCAGGTCCGGGTCGAGGTCCTGAAGTGACCGAGGGTGCGTCCCTGCCGGCAGGGTCCCCACCCCTGATCGGGATGCTGGGGCTCACGAAGCGCTACGGCAACATCGTCGCGATCGATCGGCTCGACGCGCGCGTCGACGGCAAGATCATCGGACTGCTCGGCCCCAATGGTGCCGGCAAGTCGACGCTGCTCAAGGCGCTGCTCGGCCTGATCCCGTACGAGGGCGGCGCGCGCGTGCTCGGTCTCGAGGCGCGGACTCACGGTGCGGACATTCGCGACCGCGTCGGCTACATGCCGGAGCAGGAGGCGTTTCTCGCCGGGATGTCCGCGGTCGAGCTCTGCACGTATGCCGGGGAGCTGTCAGGGCTGCCGCGGACCGAGGCGATGCAGCGCGCGCACGCGGCGCTGTACTACGCGGGGCTCGAGGAGAAGCGCTACCAGCCGATCGACGGGTACTCGACCGGAATGAAGCAGCGCGTGAAGCTCGCGCAGGCACTGGTTCACGATCCGGAGATCCTGTTTCTCGACGAGCCGACGAACGGCCTCGATCCGCGCTCACGCGACGAGATGCTCGAGCTGATCGCCGAGCTTCCGGCCCGACGCGGCTGCGCCATCGTGCTGTCGACCCACCTGCTGCCCGATGTCGAGCGCGTCTGCGATCACGCGGTGATCATGCATCAGGGCCGCGTACGGTTCGTCGGCAGCATCGACGAGCTACGGGGGGCGCGCGGCCGCGACACCGAGATCCTCGTCGAGGTGAAGGCCGATGCGGCACGACTCGGCGAGGTGCTGACGGAAGCAGGTGCGACCTGTCAGGTGGTTTCTGCCGTGACGCTGTCCGTCAGCCTCCCGGAGACCGCGACCAACGAGCTCGTGTTCCGGCGCGCGCGTGAAGCAGGCTTGCAGATCCGCGGGCTCGGCGTCCGCCGCGAGACGGTGGAAGCCGCGTTTCTCCGCGTCATCGGTGATGCACCGAAGAAGGACGCACAGCCATGAGCACGACGCCGCCCGTCAGCCCGGCTGGAACGATCCACGACCTTGGCTACAAGCGCTACGTCGGGACCCGGCGGTCAGCCGGCACGCGCTGGCTCGTCATCGCCCGCAACCAGATCTCGTCATCGTGGAAGACGTGGTGGCGCTACAAGTCGTCGCTCGCGCTCGCGGTGATCGTCACGTTCATCGCTGGCGGCGTGATGTTCATCCTCAGCGACAAGGTCATCCGCGACTTTGCGGGTGCGGCCGCCACGACGATGTCGGATGCGGCGCTGCCGAAGTCGATCCAGTGGTACACGCGCGCCGCGTTCCTCGTGTCGTTGACGATCGGGGCGCGCGTCGTTGCTGGGGATCTGCAGAGTGGCGCGTTCACGTTCTACTTCTCGCGCTCGGTGCGCCCGCGCGACTACGTGATCGGCAAGCTCGGAGGCATGTTCGCGTTGATGGCGCCGATCAACCTCGCCGGGCCGCTGTTGCTCGCATGCGCGCGGCTCGGGCTGTCGCAGGATGTCGATCAGCTGATCGGCTCGTTGATGCTCGTGCCGAAGGCGATCGCGATCGGCCTGCTCGGGACGCTCGTGTTCGCGACCGTGCCCGTCGCATTCTCGGCACTGATCGCCAATGGCCGCTACGCGATCGCCTTGTGGGGCGCGTACTACCTCGTGTTCGGATTCATTGTCAGCATGATCGGGCGGCACTCCGACAGCTGGATCGGCGCGCTCGATCTCGCGACGTCCCTCGATGCTGTGGCGCTGCAGCTCTTCGACCTCCACCTGTTCACCGGCCGCGCAGGCAACCTCGATCCGACCGTCGCGCTCGCATCGATCCTCGTTCACATCGCGGCCGCGATCGCGATCGTCGGCTACCAGGTGCGGAGCGCGCATGGCTCCGGGGTCGGAGGGGCGTCGTGAGCGCGGTGGTCGTCGCGGACAATTGCAGCAAGTGGTACGGCCACGTGCTCGGGATCTCCGACGTGAGCTGGAAGCTCGGCGGTGGCATCGTCGGACTGCTCGGTCCCAACGGAGCCGGCAAGTCGACGCTGATCAAGCTGATGGCAGGCCTGCTCGTTCCATCGCGTGGATCGCTGTCGGTGTTCGGTGCGAACCCGTTCACCGATATCGCCGTACGCCGGCGGATCGGCTACGCCCCCGAGCACGAGAAGACGTGGGACGAGCTGACCGCGCTCGAGCTCGTGACGGTGATGGCCAGACTCGCCGGTGTGCCGGGAGAACGCGCGAAGCTCGCAGCCGAGGCAGCGCTCGAGGCGATGGGCATGGCGGACGCGCGAAACCGCCGGGTCCAGGGCTTCTCGAAGGGCATGCGGCAGCGGACCAAGCTCGCCACGGCGATCGCGCACGATCCAGACTTCTTGCTGCTCGACGAGCCGCTGACCGGCGTCAACCCGATCGCGCGCGCCGACATCGTCGCTCGAATCGGTGCGCTCGCCGCCGCCGGCAAGACGATCGTCGTGTCGAGCCACGTGCTCTACGAGATCGAGGCGCTGACGTCGGAGATCGTCGTGATCTATCGCGGCCAGGTCCTCGCCGAGGGCAACGTGTACGAGATCCGCAAGCTGATCGATCGCCATCCGCATCGGATCCGGATCGAGTGCGATCAGCCGCGCGTGATCGCCGCGGCACTCGCAACCGCTGATCACGTCGCGAGGATCGTGTTCGAGCGGCAGGGCGTGTTGATCGAGACCCGCGATCCCGACCGTTGCTACGACCAGCTTGCCGCCGCGGTGCTCGAGAGTGGGGTCGAGGTCTCGGCGCTGAGCTCGCCCGACAACAACCTCGGGGCCGTGTTCGAGTACCTGACCGGCGACGGAGGACGGCGATGACCGAGAAGCGGATCCCGAGCACGCGGTCGACGACGTTGACGATCGCGTTCGTGACGTGGCTCCGGATCCTGCGACGCCGCGCGCTGTGGGTCAGCATGGTGATCGCCGCGATGCCCGTGCTCTATGCGGGTGCGATGATGAGCTTGATCGGCAGCGGCGAACGCAGCTCCCCGGTCAGCGGCGACCTGTTCGCGATCGAGCTCCTCGTGCTCGCGCTCCTCGCGCCGATGTTCGTGGCCACGGCGATCGGCGAGGAGGTCGAGGACCGCACCACGACCTACCTGTGGTCGCGGCCGATCGCACGATGGTCCGTGCTCGCCGGCAAGCTGTTGACCCTCGTCCCGTTGATGATCGTGCTCGTCAGCGCGAGCTGGTCGCTCGCTGGCTGGATCGCATGGGACCGGCTGCCGCCGATGCAGACCTACAGCGCGCTCGCCGCGTGTGCGCTCGCGATGTCGCTCGTGGCGACCGGGATCGCGTCGCTGTCGCCGAAGCACGGCATGGCGCTGACGATCGTCTACCTGCTGTTCTTCGACTTTCCGCTCGGTGTGCTCCCGCAGACGCTGCGCGAGATGAGCTTGGGCCACCAGGTCCGCACGCTCTCCGGCATGTTCCCCGACGAGTCCGGGTTGCTGTCCGCCGCGATCAGCCTCGTGGCGATCGCGCTGGTGTGGACCGTGGTCGCTGCGCTGCGCGTACGCCGCATCGAGGCGTGATGGCGACCACGACGGCTGCCGAACGCCGCGCGCTCGGTCAGTGGTTCACGGCCGCTCCGGTTGCTCAGCTCGCGATCGCAGCACTCGCACCGATCGATCGTCGAGCTCGCGTGATCGATCCGACGTGCGGCGACGGCGCCTTCCTCTCTGCCGCCCACACCGCGGGCCTGCACGCGCTGACCGGGGTCGAGATCGACCGCGAGGCCGCAGCGCAGGCGCGGACCCGGCTGCCGCGCGCGAACATCCTCGACGGCGATGCGCTCGCGCCGGGACTGATCGAGGAGCTCGGTACGTTCGACATCGCGATCGGCAACCCACCATGGGTCCGGGCCGGCAGGATTGCTCCGACGATCAAGCGCGCGCGCGCCGACGTGCTCGCAGCCGACTGGCCTGATCTCGATCCCGCGCTGATCGATGCGATCGCGCGGCATGCGGATCTCGCCGCGACGTGCCTGCTCCGCGCGCTGCGCCTCGTGCGGCCCGGTGGCCAGGTCGCGCTCGTGCTG
>JACCQV010000867.1 GCA_013813945.1 Deltaproteobacteria bacterium
GGGTAGCGCCGGGCTGCGAGCGGTCTCCGACGAGACGCCGGAGAACCAGGAAGATCCGGATCTCGCGTGGGACGTGACCGAGATCGATCGCCGTGAGTTCGCGCCGCGGACGCTGGCCAAGCTGTCGAAAGGGGTCGAGTACGGTCGTCAGCTGGTCGTGGTGGGTGGTCAGCCGGGAGACCTGTGGATCGACGGGATCGCACGACGGTCACCCTCCACCGATGGTGGAAACGTTCTTCGCGTGGCTGCACCGCATCCGGGCGCGCTGGTGGTCGAGTACGGTGAACGCGAGCTACTGCGCTTTGACGCTGGCAAGCGCCGGGCGTCGCCGCTCGATGTGTTCGGCGAGCAGGGCCCCGTCCGATCGAAGCTGGATTCGATCCGGAAAATTAATGCGGTCGTACAGCCGGACTTTTCCTTCGTCGAGTCGATCTTGCGACAGCTGATCTCGCGGATGCGAGCCACGGGCGCCGGGGCCATTCTGGCGATGCTCGGACGCGAACCCACCGACGACGAGCTCACGGCGGTGAAGTATCACCGTGTGAACCACAATATTCTTGCCGACAACTTCGTCGAGGAGCATCGGCTCCGCACGGCGTGGCGTGGGGAACGCATGGCGTTCGTCGACAAGGTTCAACTCACCAAGGATGAGCTCTACGCCCGCGACCACGCGCGTGAATCGCGCGAGCGATCACGAAGGGCACTTCAATCTGCGATCGAAGACGTCGCGAGGATGTCGGCGATCGACGGCGCGGTGCTGGCGGGACCTTCGCTGAATATCTATGGTGCCGGTTATCTGGTCGCATCGAAGAGCGTTGCGCAGATCGACGTCGTGCTCGCGGCAGATGTCCACGGGCGTGATCTTCAGCCGATGCCGTCGCTCACGGCGGCGCGCCACAAGGCGGCGTACACGTTCGCGTTCGACAACCCGGATGGGATCGCCTTCGTGGTCTCCGAGGATGGTCCCGTCAGGTGCGCGATGAGAGACGGCGAGCGCGTGATCGTCTGGCCGGTGCGGGTGCCGGAGACGTGATGTCAGTCCTCGGGTGAACGTCGCTGCTGCGGTCCGACATGAACGACCCTTGTCGCTGCAACCGCACCACGCACATCTCAGTCCGCGAGTGGGCGAGCAACGGGCCGGCCGCTGCCGTGAAGCTCGGCCGCCGCTTGCACGATCTCCGCCCATCGAGCCAAAAGGTGGCCGTGTTGCAGCACGAGCCGTCGAGTCATCGCGCGGAGCGCGGATCGATCGCCGCCCTGCGGCAGATCGCTTGGAATCGGATAGTCCTCGCCGCACACGGATGCGGACAGCAGCGACATGCGTTTGGCCAGGTCACGTGCGATGAACGGCGGCAGTCCCGGTCGGGCTAGTTGCGACTCCATCCGGGTCATGACCGGCGCAGCGACCCGGAAGAGCGCGGATCGGACCGCTTCGTGGAAGTCTTCTTCATTGAGACGACCTAGCTCCTGGATTCGTTCACCCAGGGCGCGGAACGTGCTCGCGCGGTCCGGCAACCGGGGAAGACTCGCGCCGACCATGGAGAGGATGGCCATCACGATATCCGACATGCGGACCACCGAGACCGCGACCATGTAGCCCGGCGAGTACGTGCGACTCGCGGCGTTGTGGGGGAGAACGTGTGGGAGGTATCCGGCGTAGGCATCACCACTCACCGCGAGCGTCGTCCCGAACACGCCGTCCTGGTTGCGGAGCACCGGGAAGAACGGTGGCAGGAGCTGCCGATTGTCTGCGGCGAAGAACGCACCCATGCAGACGCCGCCGTGCGCGACCGTGGTTCGGGTCACGGCACGACTGATCTCGCGGCTGGATAGTGCCCTTTGATAAGCGGCCTCCGATTCGGTCAAGCGCGCGAACGTTGCGCTCGAATCACATGTGAGAAGCCAGCCCGGTGAATACATTCCGGAGTCACCGACGAGACCGCTGAACGTGACCGCGACCGAGGCCGTTTCGCTCTGCAGAGCGCGCAGCGCATGGCCACACATTCGATCGAGGTCGTACGGTCCAGCGGCGGTCGCAAGGAGGGAGCCGACCCCACGGCCAAGGAGCTGTTCGTGGGCAGCGAGAACATCCTCATCCACGAAGCGAACGCTGCCGAGTGCGTCCTCACGACGATCGAAGAAGTGCAGCTCGGTCGGGTCGATCTCGCCCACCAGCGCGAACCCGGGCGCGGCATCCTTGGTGACGCCGGGTCGACACAAGGTGTCGTCATCGGCGCTGAAGAATGCCCTGCCGGCAGTGTGCAGGAGCACCGCATTGCGATTCGCGCCAGTCGAGGACGCGAAGCCTTCCGGATTTCCGAGCGCGAACGCGAGTAGCTCGGGGGCAACGCCTGACGTTGCAGCGAGAAGATCACGAGCGTTCTGCTTTTCCTCCACCCCCGCGTACGAAATTGCCACGCCTTGATCGCGAGCAAGTTTGGTCAGCCTCGTTCGAGCTTCGTCGCGTACGGCGGAGCTCGTCGAGTCGTCGAACACCGCAAATTCGGGCGAGCGTCCATGCCTTCTGCACTGGGCCAGGTAGCTCGCGAGTGCGTCGTCCAGCGCTTGGGGGCGATCGCGCGTCAGAATGCAAACGGTCTCGATCGACACCGGCGAGCTGGTGGAGCGTGCGCACCCGGCGAACAGGTCGGGTTCGGAGAGCAACAAGCCCGCGGCGAGCAGCTCATCGATGACATGGCTCGCTCGCTCGGGCGGCAGCCGCATGGCTGCGCCGATGTGGACCTTGTGCTCGTCGAGCGACCGGAACCGACTGCACGTGGTCAATGCGTGCGCCGCCATTGCCGGGACCACGACCGGCGGGCCGCCGCGAGGCAACGCGATCACGGTCTGGTTGCTCAGCGGGCGGATCGCAACATCTCCCATCCGGTATCGCATCGTGGCGAGCTACTCTAGCTCCCGTTCACACAGGAACAGGTCACCGTCTCGCAGTGCATTGGATTGTCCTCGGTCGGGGACACCCAACCGACCCACATCATGCACAAGTTCCCGCTGTTGCCGTCACAACTCGATAACCACTGCGTGTAGCCGGACCAGCCCCAGCTGCTCCAGCTCGACGAACAGCCGTTCGCAAGCCACGTCACCCCGGACGGCGTGAGCTCCTCGATGGGCTGGTTCGTTTGGGAATCGAAGATCATGCCTTGCTCGGCGCCGGACGCGTCCTCTCGAATCAGCAGGGCGCCCATCTGTTCCGGATGCACATATCTGATCGCCGTGACAGGACGCATCGCCGCGACCGGCTCGGGCAATCCGTCGGGCATGAAGCCGCGCGCGGCGAGCTGTTCCTCGACGGTAGCGGGCGGCAGGGGCTCGACGATCGGATCTTCGAGCTCGGTGGTGCAGGCTGCGGTGCCCGCGATCGCCAGACACCCGGCTAGAATGGATGTCGACTTGGCTTGATTGCTGATGAACATGCGGGCCTACGTAACAGCCGGTAGTGGCCCGCTCAATCATGTTCTCGAAACTGACTTGAAGCTTACCTGCCTGTAGCAACTGGACACGCCGACGTTACGATTTGGTGACCGGCCGCCTCACCGGCCCGCATCACGCGGGCAAATTTGCGAGAGCCCGGTTGCAATCCCAACACCGGACGGACGACGGAGTCGATCCAGACGTTCGAAGCCATCACGCTCGAACAAGCGCGCTGCGAGCAAACCGCTCTGCGAACCAAGATCCGGCGTGGCGGACGCGCGCTCGGTTCCACGCGCATGCGGTACGCGCCCATGTGGCGTCCGTGCTCGTTCAGATCGCCGCACGTGTACGCGATCGCCGGTCTTGGTAGGAACGTATGTTCTCCCGCGTGGATCAGGGGATCCGGTCGAGAACACACTCGGCCGCCGGACAGGCGCTCAGGTAACGCGGCTCGGCGTCCACGCAGTCGATGAAGGCCTGCGCTTCGGTCGAGGTCGCGGCCGAGCACCAGGCAACGCAGGCGTTCGTCTCGACGTCGGTGATCAACGAGCTCGAGCAGAAGTAGTCGACATCCCTGCAATGCTGCTGGCAGAAACCAACGACCGGCCCGGTCACGATGCCGCCCACTGCGAAGCAGCGGCGCTCGCCGGTCGAGCTGCTCGTCACACATTCCATCGCGCTGGGACAGTCGGACTCGGTGTCGCATTCGATCGAACAGCGTCCGCTGGCAGCGCCCTGCTCGCGGGTGCAAACGTACTCGCAGTCCGCCGCAGCGGAGCACACCTTTCCGATGTCGATGATCTCCTCGCTCGCCTCGGTTCCACACGCAAGCAAGCACACGGTCAGGATCGAGAGGGCGTACGCGTTTGTGGTCATGCAGAGGGGACTACCGCTCGGCCGAACCGAGGAGCCCGCGCTTCACGCGTTGTTCACGTTACACGGAAGATCAGCGATTGATGGGCGCGGACTCCGGCGAGCGCACCGTCGCCGAGGCAAACGCGACGCTTCCGGCGGCCAAGGCGAGGTCACCGCACGCGAACACGCCGGGCACGGTGGTCTCCTTCGAGGCGTCGGTCTTGACGAACGCGCCCATGGGTCCGTCGGCGAGCTCGCAGCCGAGCTGGTTCACGAGCGGCGTTGCGATGTGGATCGTCGACGCGACGAACAACCCCGCGAAGCCGAGAACGCGGTCGTCCTCGAGCGCCACGTCGGCCGAACCGGTCAGTGCACGCACGGCGCCGCGCTCGATCTCGACACCCCGGCGTGACAGCGCCGCGAGCTCGTCGGCGGTCGGCTCGAACAAGCCGCGCGTGAAGTACGTCGTCGGTCCCCAGTCGGGAAGCAGATCGCCTGATGGAACGAGAGCGGGCTTGTTGCGAGGACGCCGATCCGGCCGCCGTCGAGCTCGTAGCCGTGGCAGTACGGGCAATGAAAGACGCTCGTGCCCCAGCGCTCGGCGAGGCCGGGAATCGCCGGTAGCTCGTCGGTGACGCCGGCGGCGAGGATCAGGCGCTTGCCCTGCACGTAGTCACCGGAGGCGAGCTCGAGGACGAACGCATCCGCTAGCCCGCGCACGGCGGCCGCGGTGGCATCGAGCCAGGTGACCGTCGGATACGAGAGCAGCTCGGCGCGCGCGGTCGCGATGATCGCGGCGGGATCGCGACCATCCTGGCCGAGGAAGCCGTGCGAGGACGACGCGAACCGATTGCGCCGCGAACCGGCATCGATCACGAGGACCCGACGCCGCGCTCTCGCCGCCTGGAGCGCCGCCGAGATTCCCGCGAAGCTTCCACCGATCACGATCACGTCATGCATGTTGGTTCTCCGTCTTGTGCGAGCCGCGGTGGTACGCCCGCGCATCCGCGAGGACCTCGGCGACGGACACGCTGCGTAGTTGCGACACGAGCAACGACTCGGCCTGACCGAAGGCATCGCGCATCGCCCGGTTGACGGCCTGCTCGACCAGACAGCCCGGGCTCTCGGTGCGGTCGCCCATCGCGAAGATCGTCGGGGTTCCTAGGGCGTCGTAGACATCGCCGAGGGTGATGCGATCGACCGGGCGAAGGAGCCGCCAGCCCCCGCCGTGGCCCTTCTCCGAGACCACGATGCGCGCCTTGCGCAGCCCCGCCAGCGTGCGGCGGATGACGACCGGGTTGCAGTCGGCCTGGACGGCGAGCTCCTCGGAGGTCAGGGCGCGCGATGACTCGGCCATGTGCACGAGCGCGTGCAGCGTGATCGAGAGCCGGGAATCGCGTTTCATGTAACTCAGTTTGATACATGATGGTCAGATGTCAAGGCCGTCAGAACGTATCGGTCGTGGCGGGCCGGTCGGCCGTGGGATCGGAGGGCATGAAAGCCGTCCTGTCCGTTGCTCTGGCCCTGGCGCGGAAGCGGTGACCACTCGGCGCTCGCGACCGGTCTGGACGACGCTCGCTCGGGTCTACTCCGCGCTCGCGATCTGCGCCTTGATGAACGCGACCGCCTTGCCGAGCTGAGCAGCGAGCTCGGGCTGCGCGATCAGCGTCTGCTGTACGAGGCCCTCGATCCGGAAGCTCGTCGCTGCCGCGGTATCCGCGGACAGGCCGCACAGCGTCTTCGCCAGGCCCATCGCGAGCGGCGGGTGGACCGCGAGCGCGTCGGCTCGCGTCTTCACCATCGCATCGAGGGCTGCATCGTCGGCGACGACGTCATGCACGAGGCCGTAGCCGATGGCCGTCTTCGCCTTGACCAGCCGACCGGTCAGGATCAGCTCCCGCGCGCGCGACTCACCGACGGCGCGGATCAGGCGCGTGGTGCCACCGACGTCGGGGACCAGACCGAACGCGATCTCCGGGAGGCCCATCACGCAGTCCGCCGTGGCGATCCGGATGTCTGCGGCGAGCGCGAGCTCGAGCGCCATGCCGACGCACACGCCGTGCAGCGCCGCGATGACCGGCTTCTGCAGGCGCGCCATCCGGTGGAAGGTCTCCTGGAGCTGATGCAAGAGGTGGAGGAACGGTGTCCGCTGCGTCGCCTGAAAGACCTCGAGGAGCAGCGCGTGATCGATCCCGCTCGAGAATGCGGGGCCCTTGCCACGGATGACCACGACGCGGCAGGTCGGGTCGTCGGCGACGGCATCGAGCGCGGCGGCGAACGCGCGCATCAGGTCGCCGTCGAGCGCGTTGCGCTTGGCTTCGCGGGCGAGCCAGACCGTGGTGATGGCACCGTCGCGATCGACGTGGATGGCGGTCATCCGCGGAGGATACGTGCGCCGGCGGACGTGGTCGCCGTTCCGCACGGCCATCCTGATATTGTGCCGGCCAGGAGGTTGAGAATGATTTCGATCGAGCAATACGCGGACCTGTGCGCACTGATGGCGGACACCGCCGGCGACGTCACCAAGGAGAACGCCATCGCGGCGACGCACGGCGTGACCCCGGACGTGTGGGCGGCGTCGAAGGCGGGCTACACCGCGAAGATGAGCGACCCGAACGACATGGGTCGCACGGCGATGGCGTTCATGCCGCTGTATCAGGCGGCACAGGCGCGGGCGCGCGGCGGCAAGGAGCCGTGCACGCTCGAGCTCTACACGAAGGTCCACGCCGAGATGGCGTTCAAGAAGGACGCGATGGGCAGCCAGATGAACCATCACCTCGTGCTCGCCGAGAACGGCACCCACCATCAGGCATGGCTCGAGTGCGAGGGCTACTGGACGCCGATCGTCGGTGCGCCCGAGATCCTCGGCCAGCCGAACCCGAAGTTCGATCCGGTGCAGGCGCAGCGGTTCCGCGTGATGATGCAGGCCGAGTCCGACCGGATCAACGGCATCACTCGTTGAGGTTCTTGCAGCACAGCCCGAGCCTCACCCACGGCATCAAGATCGACTGGGATGCCGAGGTCGAGCGCACCGACGAGCTCCGCGCGGCTGTGCCCGAGTGCGAGACCTTGCGCGCGGGAATGCTGCTCCGTGGGTTCGTGATCGGCAAGGTCACGTATCCTCGCGGCACGCTGGTGTTTCGCGTGGCCGAGGGCCACGAGCTGTCCATGCAGATGCCCGTGGACGTCACGGTGGAGCGAACACCGAGGTCGGACATCGAGCCCACGTGGGCGATCGATCACGACGACGCCGGCGTCGAGCGGCACCGCGGTGTGGTCGGCACCCGCGACGCCGGCGAGCGCATCGACCTGATCATCGCCGCGCGCGCACCGAACATCTCGCGTGCGAAGGCGAAGAAGCTGCTCGACGACGGCTGCGTCAGCATCGGTGGACAATCGATCCGCAAGTCGAGTCACCGGTCCCGCGCGGACGACGTCATCGAGCTGGTCGTCGTCGACCCGTCGCAGGGCTGACACGGTTCGTCGTATGGTGACGGGGATGAGAGCCCTGCTCGTTGCACTCGTTGCCTGCGGTGGACCCGCGACACCGTCGTCGCCGAGCAAGACCGGCGGCAGCACACCGAGCCTTCCCGATCTCGCGGGTGTGCGCGCCGCGCTCGGGCCGTATGCCGACCACCGGTTCGATAATGCGGCGCAGGCGCGCGGCTGCCCCGCCGATCAGTCGCTCGGCGAGTACGTCGCGATGCTCGTCACCAACGGGACCGCCGCGCCGGGCTCGAAGGACACGCACCGGCTGACCAGCAGCTGTGGCGACTTTCCCGCCGAGCTCGTGCCCGTCGATCCGCCGAGAGACGCGGCGTTCTGGTACTGCCGGATCGACTCGTACACGGTGGATGCCGCCGGCGAATCGCCGTGGCACTACGAGCTGCGGCTGCGGATGCGCAAGGCGGACCGCAGCGTCGATCTCGGGACGCTTGGCTGCCCGGGCGCGCCCTGAGTGATCAACAATCAGAGCATGTGGTGCTCGGTCGGTCTGGTGATGGTGGCGGGGCTGGCGTGCGCGTGCACGACGCCGAATCCGAGGTCATGTGCGGATGGCGTGTGTAGCGATCGTTCGTTGCCGTTCTGCGACGTCGATGGTGCGATCGCTGGTTCACCGCTCGCGTGCATCGAGGTCACGTGCGCGCCCGCGGAGGTCGCGGTGTGTCGCGGCGATGAAGCGGTGACGTGCAACAGCACGGGGAATGACTTCGACCTCGTCGACTGTCCGCTCGGCTGCAACCTCGCCGTCGGGGGTTGTCGCTCGTGCGCCACGGACAATGACTGCGCCAGCTCGGCGCCGGTCTGTGACCAGGGGACGAGTCAGTGTCGTGGCTGCGCGGCCGACAACGAGTGCGAGAGCTCGGTGTGCGGAAAGGGGAGCTGTGTCCCGGAGTCCTCGATCGTCTACGCGAGCTTCGATGGTTCCAATGTCGCGTCCGGCACCCTCGCGGATCCCGCATCGGTCGGCCAAGCCATCGTTCTTGCGACCATGGGCGGCGGCACGCCGAAGATTGTGCGGCTGTTGCCGGGATCCTACACGACGCCGATCGAGGTGCTTTCGCCGACGAGCTTGCCACTCGAAATCGTGGCGACAGGGGCGACGATCAGGGCGTCAGACGTTGGTGTGCGCGTCAGAGGCGGAGCCAGCGTGAAGATTCGAGGCATCTCGCTGACTGCTGGCAATCAGGCCGTGTTGTGCGGGGCCAGTGGAGATCTGCTGACAACACTGACCATCGACGATTCTGTGATGTTCGAGAACGTGGCCGTGAGCACCGGCTCCGTCGTGATGACAGCTTGCGTCATGAAGATGACGAATGTCGAATCCCGTGCAACCACAGAAGGTCCAATTGGAATTTTCGTCGGCAGCGGCGCGCGTTTCGTTGGCGACCGGTTGTTTGTGCACGGCCGCAACTTGGTCATCGGTCTACAGGGTCGGGGAGCCTCCATGAGGCTGACAAACTCTGTGCTCGATGACGCGACGCTTTTGCTCAACCCCAGCGATTCGACGGCGCCAGGTAGCGAGGTGTACGTCGGCTTCAACACGATCGTGATGGAGTCAGCGGGCCAACAGATTTACTGCCCGAATACCCAGTTCTTCACCGCCTTGTTGGAGAACAACATCATTGTGGCGAACGGCGCGACCGCGGCTGTCACGGGAACTGGTTGCACCCTCTCAAACAATTTATTGCTTCCTCAGCCGAACGCTCCGACAGGCAACATCGTCTTGGACCCGCAGTTCGTTGACGTTGCTGCACGGAATTTCAGGCTGAGAGAGTCGAGCCCGGCCGTTGGAGCGGCATCGACCGCTCCGATGATCTTCACGGACCATGACTTCGACGGCCGAAGTCGCCCGCAGGGTTCAGCGATCGATGTCGGCGCGTTCGAGCAATAACCGTTCTAGAAGCCCGGGATACCGCCAGGGACGTCGGTGCACTGGAACAGGCCCGAGCTGGCGGCGGGATAACGGTAGAACCCGGCGAAACACATCTCCTGGTTCGAGCTATCGCCGAACGTGACGGTACCGCCGCTGTTGTTGAGATACGTGCAAGTCACGCGGATGTTGTCATTCGCTTGGACCTGCACCGTGGGCGTCTTCGGATAGTACGTCTGCTCTTCGAAGTGAAAATCGAGGTTGTGCAGGACCGTCGTCTGCGTCCCACGGATGAGTTCCACCTTCTGGTGCGTCGCGAGCTGGTGCATGTGCGGCCAGACCGCGAACAGCGTGTATGGCGCCGCAACCGTGCACCCGCCGACCTCATTATGCGGCTGGTTGTTCGAAGGGATGCTCAAGTTGAATGTTCCCGCGAACACCATCTCCGCGAGGATCGGCGTCGGCGTCGGCTGCGACTTGATGAAGATCGCGGACTCGCCAGTCTGCGGATCGTCCGTCGCGTTGAACAGGTGGAGGTTGAGGTGGATCTGGGTTCCTGCTGGGATCCGCACGCTGACGTCCGTGGGGAAGTCGAGCGGCGAGGTGCCGAGGCCCGATGCGTAGAGCATCTGCATGCCGAGCTCGCCGACATCGCAGGCGTACTCGCCGTCCGGGCCAGCGGTCTGGCTGCTCGAGATCGAGAGCACCGTGTGATGCGACTGCGCCGGCGCCTGCGCGACGATGTTGGTGATGTACGTGTCGTTGGCCACCGTGAGCCGCACGCACCGATAGGTGTCGAGCTGGCCAGCGCCGAGCGACCAGGTGCCACCGATCAGCTTCGTGAAGCCGGTGGGCGGCACGAACGCATCGGGCTGCGAGCCCGGTGCGTCGATCATCGGGGGGGCATCGTCGCCACCTCCCGCGCCACCACCACCACACCCGATCGCGAACAACACAGCGACGATGGCCATCCTCATGGCGCGCATCATCCGCGATCTTCTGGGGGCCGTCGAGACCTACTTCAGGACGCCGGCTTCGACCAGCGGCTTGCCGTCCAGGGTGACCGTGGCGCCGGTCAGGAAGAACTGAAAACCGAAGGGTTCCTTGTTGGTACCGCCTGCCCAGGTGTTGTTGCCTGTG
The DNA here is from genome assembly GCA_013813945.1 of Deltaproteobacteria bacterium. Lineage (GTDB taxonomy): Bacteria > Myxococcota_A > Polyangia > Haliangiales > Haliangiaceae > JABFXX01. The sequence continues at coordinate 10,799 of JACCQV010000867.1, forward strand.
CCGAGCGTCACGATTCCGGCGGCGACGAAGCTCTCGTTCTTGGGGCCTGCCTTGATCGCCGGGTTGATCCCGAAGTCGAGAAGGCCGACGTCGTTCTTGCCGGGACCGGCCGCATCGTAGATCGCCTTGACGGCATCCCAGCCGGTCTTGGCGCTGATCGACGTGATCTTGCCGGCCTTGATGTCGGCGGTGATGCCCGTGATCTCCTTGTCCTCGAAGATCATCCGGTCGTCGACGAGCTTGCCCTCGACCGTGCCCGGGACCGGCGTCAGGTAGACCTCGCCCGCGGGTAGCCAGGAATTGACGTTGGCGCCGCCCGCCTTGATGTCGGCATCGGAGATCACGCCGTCACTCGTGGACCTCCTTGCCGGCCGCGAGCGTCGCCTTGGCAAACTCGGCCTCGCTCTGATAGGCGCCGCTGTAACACGCAGGACCGGCTACATTCTCCGGATGACCGAGCAAGTCGCGACCCTGCTCGTCGCGTGTCCGGATCGCAAGGGGCTCGTGGCGTCGCTGGCACAGGTCCTCTACGGGCACGGCGCGAACATCCTCGACTCGGACCAGCACTCGGATCCGATCGCGTCGATGTTCTTTCAGCGGCTGCGGTTCGACCTGTCGTCGCTGACGACGGATCGCGTGTCGCTCGAGAACGGGATCCGCGAGGTCGGCGAGCGGTTCGCGATGGACTGGAAGCTGTCGTACGCGGAGCGGGTGCGAAAGATCGCGGTGTTCGCGTCGAAGCAGGAGCACTGCCTCTATGACCTGCTGATCCGGCATCGGGCGGGCGAGCTCGCGTGCGAGATCGCGATGGTGATCTCGAATCACCCGGATGCGGAGCCGATCGCGCGGCACTTTGGCGTCCCGTTTCATCACGTGCCGGTAACCGCCGAAACGAAAGCTTCCGCCGAGGCGGCGGCGCACGAGCTCATCGCGGCGAGTGGGGTCGAGCTGATCGTCCTCGCGCGCTACATGCAGATTCTGTCGTCGGCGTTCGTGGCGAAGTATCCGTCGCGGATCATCAACATCCATCACTCCTTCTTGCCCGCGTTCGTCGGTGCGAATCCGTATCGGCAGGCGTACGAGAAGGGGGTCAAGATGATCGGAGCGACGAGTCACTTCGTCACCGCCGACCTCGACCAGGGACCGATCATCGAGCAGGCGACGGTGCGGGTCTCGCACCGGGATTCGGTAGACGATCTGGTGCGCAAGGGCCGCGACCTCGAGAAGCGGGTACTCGCGCAGGCGGTGCGCAATCACCTGGAGGATCGCATCCTCGTGTATGCGGGCAAGACCGTCGTGTTCGACTAGCGCGATGCGAGCTTGGTCGAGACGATGCGGACGTCAGAGAAGGTCATCCGCGTGGGCTGCTCGCCGGAGATGTTGAGCTCGGAGAGCGTGCCCTCGAAGGTGAAGTCACACTGCTCGCTCGTGCCGCACGCGGCGTCGAGCTTCGCGAATTCGCCCGAAGCGAACTTCACGACCGGCATCCAGCCGTGTAGTGCGGGGCGCATGATCGGGAACGCGGCGACGTTGCAGGCGTCCTCGGACTTGCAGAGGACGGCCTGGCGGATCACCGACCACCGCAGCTGCTGACCCTGCCACCGCCGCTTGACCTCGATCCACGTCCCACGCCGGTCGGCGTCGTCGATCTCGCGACCCAGATCGCTCTGGGTTGCCGCCGCGAGGGTCGGCAGTGCCGCCGGAGTGGGAGCAGGAACGCGGCGCTCTTCCGAGCTACACGCCGAGGCGAGGAGGAGGGGGACCAGGGTCAGCAGCATGCGGTGGTTCGTCATGGTGGCCTCAGGCGTTCAGGGGTTACCGGAGTGCGGCGACGCGAGGTACGGGAACTGGGTCCCGAACGCCTTGTCGTTCGCGTTCACGCCATCACCGATCGCGCCGCCGTTGTTGCACGCGACGGTCAGGAGGGTGTCGGTGACGTCGTCGGCGAGCGCGCGGCCGTTGGGGAAGTGCGACTGCGCGTTGGTCTGGCCCTGCGCGATGTTGATGCGCAGGAGGTCGGCGGGCGTCGTGCCGTTGGGCGCGAGGAGGCCCACGATGTCGGTGCGACCGCCGCTGGGGGTCGGGGCACAGCCCGCGTTGAGGACGAGGTTGAGCAGCTTGGGGACCTCGGGGTCGAGGATGTACGCGCCGAAGTTGGAGACGTCGTTGTGTGGCTTGCTGCGGTTGTAGGTGTCCTTGTCCTTGAGCGGGATGATGACCTCGTTGACGAGCGGCCAGCCGAGGCGCGAGACCTGGATGAACTGACCGACGTCGTCCGCGTCGCGGAACTTGCGGAGGATGCGGACCTGCGGGCGGCTCGCCGACGCGTTGATGCCGAGCACCGAGGTCTTGTCGGTGGTGGTCGTCGGGCGGATGCCGTCCTTGGCGAGCTCGGTGATCGGGACCTCGAGGACGAGCGACATCACGTTGACGCCGTCGGTGGTGGGCGCGCCGGCGACGCCGAGGAGATCGAACACGTGAAGGTCGACGAAGAACGGCTCGTCACGCGGACCGGCGAACGACATCGTGCCGGCGGCGCTCTGGACGGCCTGCGCGGCAACCTGGTCGTAGTTGGGGAACGAGCGCTTGCCGACGTTCCACGGCGCGACCGGCGCCTTGTTGAAGATGCGGGTCTTTTGACCGTTCTTCTCGTTGATCTTCTCGAGCTTGTACCACTGGGTGACGTTGAGGTTCGGGCTGCTCAGCGAGTCGACCGGGCCGGTGTTGTAGAGGAACGTGTTGCCGTTCTTCACCTCGTTGATGAACGTCCAGCGGTACGTCCAGTCGGCGACGGCATCGCCGTCGTTGTCGATCTTGAGGTCGTACCGTACGTCATCGCCGAACCGGTAAAAGTTCGGGCCGCCGGCCGGGTCCTGGCCGGGGTAGTAGGA
>JACCQV010000869.1 GCA_013813945.1 Deltaproteobacteria bacterium
CGACGGGGTCCTTGCCGTGCTGCCGTCGTCCACGGGCGACGAAGCGCGCATGCGCGTGCTCAACAGCGACGGCAGTGAAGCCGAGATGTGCGGCAACGGGCTGCGCTGCGTCGTCAAGGAGCTCCGCAACCGAGGTGGCATCACGAAAGACGAGATGGCGATCGACACCGGCGCGGGTCGGCTCGTCTGCAACGTTCTCGAGGACGGCCACATCAGCGTGTCGATGGGCGCGCCGCGCCTGCTCCGCAGCGAGATCCCGATGGTCGGCCCGCTCGCCGAGCGCTGTATCGATCAGCCGCTCGATGTGCCGGGACAACCGACCCGGACGATCACGTGCGTCTCGATGGGAAACCCGCATGCGATCACGTTCGTCAAGTCGCGCGAGGAAGCGCGCCACCTCGCGGAGACGGTCGGTCCAGCGGTCGAGCGTCACGCATATTTTCCGCAGCGCACGAACGCCGAGTTCGCGTTCGTGAAGAGCCCACTCGAGATCGATCTCGTGGTGTGGGAGCGCGGCGCCGGCTTGACGCTCGCGTGCGGCACCGGCGCATGCGCCACGGTCGTCGCGGCAATCCTGACCGGACGTTGCGAGGAAGGTCCTGCGATCAAGGTCAACCTCCCCGGCGGCTCGCTCCAGATCCGCGTGATGCCCGAGCTCTCCAACGTGAAGATGTACGGACCTGCGGTCCAGGTGTTCGATGGCGAGCTCGACCTGGCGCACCTCGCGCGCCTGTCGACACGCCCACGCACCTCGCCCACAGGGGCTCCATGAGGCTGTCGCAGTTCATCACGACGTTTGCGGAGCGGATCATCGGTGAATGGGAGGAGTTCGCCCGGACCTGCCTTCCGGCAGGGAGCCTCATCGAGCGGCGGGATCACGTCGCCCTGATGCTCAAGGCCATCGCGATCGATCTCGAGACGCCGCAATCGGATCACGAGCAATCCGAAAAGGGCAAAGGCAAGGGTGACTCGGCCGTCTCCGACAGCACCGCCGCGAACGCACACGGCACCGATCGCGCCGCTTCGGGCTACACGCCCGTCCAGATGGTCTCGGAGTTCCGTGCGCTCCGCGCGAGCGTCCTCCGCCTGTTCGCCGAGGAACAGACCGAGTTCGGTCGCGACAACCTGGAGGATGTGACGCGGTTCAACGAGGCGATCGACCAGGCCCTCGCCGAGTCGATGGCGACCTACGCCGCGGGTGTCGATCGTTCGAAGGATCTCTTTCTCGGCGTCCTCGGTCACGACCTGCGCAATCCACTCGGCGCGATCATGATGGCGACGACGGTGATGCTGACGCAGGAAGGGGCTGCCTGGGCGCACGCGAAGACCGCGGGCCGCATCCTGACCAGCGCCACCCGGATGGAGGAGATGATCGGCGACCTTCTCGACTTCACGCGCACCCGTCTCGGTGGCGGCATCCCCGTAGTTCCCGAGAAGATGGATCTCGAAGAGCTCTGCCAGCAGACCGTCGACGAGATCGTGGCATTCCATCCGCGTCGGGTGGTCCGGATCGACGCGGGCGGCCAGCTCCACGGGATGTGGGACCGCGGTCGGATCGGACAGGTCCTGTCCAACTTGATTGGCAACGCCCATCAACACGGCTCACGCAGCGCGCCCGTCGATGTCGTGCTGCGTGGCGAGGCTGATCGTGTCGTGCTCACCGTCCACAACCAGGGAACCGTGATCGATCCGGATCACCTGGGAGACATCTTCGATCCGTTCCGCAAGGCGCTCGGAGACCGCGCGGTCCCCAAGGCGACGGGCAGCATCGGGCTCGGACTCTACATAGTGCGCGCGATCGTGGCCGCGCACGACGGCACCATCGCCGTCGAATCGATGGAGAGTGGGACCACGTTCAAGGTCACCCTGCCGCGCAAGATGGCCGCGGTGCGCGCCACCGAGGGCGCATGAAGCTGGCGCACTTCATCGGGGACGTTCGAGGCCGGCGTCGACCGGGCAAAGGACCTGCTTCTCGGCGTCCTCGGTCACGACCTGCGGACTCCGCTGGGAGCGATCATCCGCGCGAAGACGGCGTGAAGGCTCAGTAGTAGCCGCGCGGCGGCGGAGGCGGCTGCTGCGGCTGACGATCGTACGGACCGGGCTGCGGCTGACGGTCGTACGGACCGGGCTGCGGCTGACGGTCGTACGGGCCGGGCTGCGGGGCGGGCTGATACGGACCCGGCTGCGGCTGACGATCGTACGGACCGGGTTGTGGCGCCGGCGCGTACGGACCGGGCTGCGGAGGGCGCGCGTAGGGATCTGCGTACCCCTGCCCACCATACGGCTGCGCGTAGCCGGTGTTGGTCTGCACCGGCGCATTGCGCCAGCCATTCCAGTCACCGACGCGATCGCGGCGATCGCTCCACCAGCGGCCCGAGTACTGGCGGCCCTGGACATCGAACACGAGATAGCCGGCGCCGGTCAGCGGCGGGTTACTCGGCTCCTGCCACTGAAACTGGAGAACGTTGCCGCGGAGGCTACCGGCGAAGTAGCCAACGACCTCCTGTCCCTGCTTCTGATAGACCCAGATGCCCTGGACAGCACCGGCCTGCAGACCGCCCTTGCTGTTGTCCGCTTCGATCTTCACCGCGCCGAACGTCGAGCGCCACAGGCCCAGCGCGGCGGAGGGCTCCATCTGCTGCGGTGGCGGCGGTTGATTGTTCGCGGGCTGTGCGCCGTATTGCGGCGGCTGCCCGACGGCGGGCTTGTTGGATTCCGATGTTGCAGAACCGGCTGCTGCGACCACCGCAGCCAGGACCGCAACCACCCGCGCGACGTTGCCAAGGCTCATATCGGTTCGGAGTATAGCCCCCGACGCCTGGTCCCGCGCCGGCAACTTCGATCCGGGGTGATGTCGGTTCCTGGCATTGCCGCTTTGTGTGGCGAACGTTTCGTTTCCACGCCTGGATTCGCGTTCCCTGCCCACTACCGATTTCCTGGCAACCTGGTAGTGTCCGCCTCGTTGTCCGTGCGGTGCTCCACAGTAAATGGCACCCTCGGCGCGGGCCCATAGCTCAGACGGTTAGAGCGGCCGGCTCATAACCGGTGGGTCCCTGGTTCAAATCCAGGTGGGCCCACACTGAACATGTTAGACCCGCTCGCAAGCGAGCGGGTGGTAGACGACCCCTCGAAAGGCACCCCCCCTTGCGCGACCAGCTTGTTTTCCTCCTCCAGCTCCAGCAGTCGGACGTCAAAGTCCGGGAGCTCGAGACCGCGGCAAACCAGCTTCCCGCGAGACTCGATCCCCTGCGGCGGGATCTCGCGAAGCTCCAGACGATGCTCGACGCCGAGCGCGCGAAGCTCGCGGAGACCGAGAGCTGGCGCAAGGCGCAGCAGGACATGATCGACAAGGATCGTGAGCTGCTCAAGGCCGCACAGAGCAAGCTTCAGGCTTCCAAGAACAGCAAGGATTTTGGCGCCGCGAGCCGCGAAGTCGAGAACCGGCGCAAGTCGATCAGCGACCGCGAGGCCGAGCTGAAGAAGGTCGTCGAGGCATCCGCGAGCTCGACCGCCCAGATGCAGACCCGCGACAAGGATGTCGAAGGCGTCCGCACGGAGCTGACCAACAGCGAGGATGCGCAGTCCGAGCAGCTCGGCCAGCTCCGCGCCGCCGTCGCCGAGGCGATCGTCGCACGTGACGAAGCACGCGCGCGGGTCGACAAGCAGTGGCTCAAGATCTACGACACGCTCGCTGCCAAGCGTGGCTACGCGGTCGCTCCGGTGATCAAGGGCGTTTGCCAGGGCTGCCACATGGCCCTGCCCCCGCAGCTCAACAACATCCTCGCCCGGATGGAGAGCATCGAGACCTGTCCGCGCTGCAGCCGCCTCGTGTATCGCAAGGAGCTCCTGGAGCCGCCGGCCCCGGCCGCGGGACCTGCAGCTGACGAGTCGCCGAAGACCTAGCGTTCGAGTCGCTCGGCGAGCGCGAACAGGCGATCGCGCCGGGTCTCGATGATGTTGCCGGCCGCTCGTGCGATCGCCGCAACCGGCTTCGCTGGCTGACTGGCGAGGAAGGTCGCTGCATCACTGCCGCCGCCCCACCACTTCTTGGCGAGCTCGACACCCTTCATGACCTCGCCCTCGCCGACGGTGGCGTGGAGGAACGCGCCGAGCGGTGACGGTCCGATGTCGAAGCTCGACTCGGAGCCGCGGCCCTCGGCGAGCAGCCGATGCAGTGGCGGATCGAGATCGCGCGCGTGCGCGAGCACCGGCAGGAACTGCTCGATGCGCTTCACCGGTCCCTCGGTCGCCCGAGCGAGCTGCGTCGACTTGAGGCCGCCCATGAAGAAGTCGAGGGGGACGTCGCCGCCCGTGATCTCGGCGATCGCCTCGACGAGGCTGATCGAGTAGAGCTTCGCGCGCAGGTAGCGCACGGCGAGCTCGAGGTTGCCCGTTGTCCGCGCGACGCGGCGCGCGTGGATCTCGGCCTTCGGTTCGCCGCCCCAGCAGTGAAAGACGCGATCGGCGGGTAACCACGACAGGAATGCTTCCATCTTCTGGAGCGCGACCCGGTAATCGCGAACGGTGTAGACCATCGGCGCGTGGAGCGCAGGGTTGCTCTCCGGGAGCAGCTTCCACGTGTTGTCGAGGAACTCGGCCGGATCGTTGTGCGCGAAGTTCTCGACGTCGCGGTTCCCGACGCGGACCGCGCGGCATGCCATGACGTCGACCCGAGAGGCCGGAACATCGAGCGCAGCGAGGCGCTTCGCGAGCGCGTTGACCGGATCGGCGCGGAATGGAATCGTCTGCTCGATGCACGCGGCGATCGCGATGCGCTGCTCTCGATCGAGTGCGTTCTGCAGCTGCATCGAGGCGACGAGCGCGGACGCGAACTCGTTGAGGCCGGAGGTCGGGGTGACGATGTCGCCGACCTTGCGGTCGAACACCGCGAGCACGTCCGCGGGTACAGGCTCTGCGGCGCCCGGCAGGATCTTCCAGCCGTCCGCGCCCTGGGAGAGGAGGCTCGAGATCTCCTCGCGCATCGAGCGCGGCGGGCCCTGATCGACCTGGATGTAGACCGCGTCGTGGTAGAGCGCGGCGATCACCTCGAGCGGGTCACCATCGGACAACAAATCCACGACGTGATCGTGGTTGTGGAACTCGCGCCCGGCGGCCGACAGGGCCGCGTGGATCGAGAAGCCCCAGCGCTCGATGTCAGGCGTCGTCGCGGGCGAACCGAGCTCGTGGAGAGCGCGCCACAGCGCGTTCACGATCTCGTGCACAGGCGAACGCTGCTCCATGGCCCCAAGGCCACGGTATCACGCGAAGCCGGCAATGGAGCGAGCGAGCGGGTGCTCGCGAGGAAGCCGGTAGTGGAGCGAGCGAGCGGATGCTCGCGAGGGGGGTTAAAAAAAGGCTCGCTCGGCGGAGAGGTCGGTAAGCCGAGTTCTGTGTCGTGGCGATCATTCATCTAGGCCCGCCATTGCTGACGGGCTCCAGCGACCAACCCGGAGTCATCGTGCGGGCAGCACGACCCCTGTCTGGTCTTGCTTCGGGTGGGGTTTACCTAGCCTCCGTTGTCACCAACGGAGCGGTGCGCTCTTACCGCACCCTTTCACCCTTACCTGCCATTGATGTGATCGCCGGCCGGCGGTTTGCTTTCTGTTGCACTGTCCTGCGAGTTACCTCGACTGGCCGTTAACCAGCACCCTGCCCTGCGAAGCTCGGACTTTCCTCCCGTGCCGTCACTTGCGTGGCGTCACCGGCGATCACCTCGGCCTCTCCGTCGAACGAGCGACTTCTGACTACCACGGCTAGACGGCTGCCGGAAGCGCCGTGTTGTAGAGGCCGCGCTTGAGGTTCTTCCGGATGATCAGCGCCTCCTTGATCACCTTCCACAGGTCGCTGAGGGGATTGATGCGCGAGCGGTTGTCGTCCTTCCACTCGACGCCAACCTCCTCGATCGTGAAGCCACGGCGGATCGCGAGCGCCAGGATCTCGAGGTCGAAGGCCCAGCCATTGATCGTCGCGCGCTTGAATAAATCTCGCGCCGCTTCCGCGGTGAACGCCTTGAACCCGCACTGCGTGTCGCGGATGCCGGGGACCAGCGAGCGCTGGATGACCTTGTTCGCGAGCCGGCTCCACAGCACGCGATACGCGGGCTGCTTGACGTCGGTCTTCGCACCTTCGGCGTAGCGCGAGCCGATCGAGATCTCGGCCCTGCCATCGATGATCGGTGCGAGCAGACGCGGCAGCTGCTCGGGCGGCATCGAACAGTCCGCATCACACATCACGCGGATCTGGCCGGTCGCCGAGAGCATGCCGCGCCGGACCGCAGCACCCTTGCCCGCGTTCGGCAGCTGGCGCACCAGGCGCAGGTACGGGATCCGCAGCATCGCAGCCTCGACGACGTCACACGTCTTGTCCTTCGATCCATCGTCGACGACGACGATCTCGTAGCGCAGCGGCTGGCTGGCCAGAAACGCATGGAGGCGGTCGAGCGTCGGCGGGAGGCGAAGCTCCTCGTTGTACGCGGGGACGACGATGCTGAGATCAACACACGGGAACGAATGGGACATGACGATGCTCCTCGACGAGATGACGAGACGACACAGGAAACGTTGCGCGACGCTCACGCCATCGAGGCGCCAGCATCCATCGGCCGTGCGAACACGAGCCGACGTTGCGCGGGATAGGCCCACACCACGAAGATGGTCGCCGCGCAGACCAGCTTGGCGACCAGGTACGGCACGCCGAGGTGGACCGCGACGATCTTCATCGACAGTGCCATCAGCATCGCGGTCGTCACGGCAACTGCGCCGAAGCGACCGATCTGCTCGATGGTGACCGACGTCCGGTCACGGAAGGCGATGTACTTGTTCATCAGAAAGCACACCACCGCCCCCGCGGTCGCTGCCAGGAACGCCGCCGTCGGGACCGACACGCCGTGCTCGACCATCAGGATGAGCAGGAGAACGTCGACCACGGTGGCAGCGATGCCACCGGCACCGGCAGTCAGTAGCTCGCGGGGATTCTTCACGAACCAGGGAATGAGCACTGCTTGTGCCACGCCGAAGCACCCAGCAATTGCTGGCACTTACGGTTATCTGGGTGGTAGAGAGCTGACAGCGCTACGGTGGTTCGACCAATTTTCCATCGCTCGCTTCGACGCCCACCGCCAGCTCGGGATCCTCGGACAGGACCGGCTCCTCGCCGACGTCGCCGCCGCAGGTCGGACGCTTGCGCGGCACGACCAGATCTGTCGCGCCCGCGAGTCGTCGGGGCGCGGCCCCATCGAGATCGACGATCGACACGCCGCTGTCGCCTGCGATCGCGAGCTTGCGATCCGACATCCACTCGATGGCGAGACCCTTCGCGGCGCGCTCGAGCTCGGTCAGCTTCCCGGTCGCGGCATCCGCGATGTACGCGGCCGAGCTGATCGCGCCGGGCGTGCACGTCTCGTCGAGCTGCACCACGAATGCGAGGTGTGACTTGCCCGGAGACCACGTGGCAGTGTTGCCGTCGATCAGGCCGGGGCTCGGCGCGGAGACCACACGGTTCGACGATCCGATCCGGATCGCGCTCGCGAGTCCCTGCTCGTCCCAGTCGGCGGTCACGGTCGGGATCGGAAGTGCCTGCAGCCGCGAGGACGTTCGCGTGAGCTCGAGACGCGGACCGGCGGGACGCGCGGTCCTGGGCGGCAACGGCGAGAGCTTGTGATCGTCGTCGAGCGCACGCCACGTCTGCTTCGGCGTGCCCGAGCCGATCCAGAATCCTGCGGGCGCCTTCGTGCTGTGTGCGACGACCAGCGGGCCCGAGGCGCCGAGATCGATCGCACGAGTCGTGCGGCCGCGACCGAGATCGACGACACCGATCGCGAGCGTCCGCTTGGTCTTGACGACCTGCCGCGCGATGTACGCGATCTTGCGCGCGCCGGGAATCGAGAGCCCCGCGACCACCGCGCCCGACGTGCGAGTCAGCCGCAACCAGCGCTCGGTCTCGAGATCGAACGCGAACAGATCGCCCTCGGCGCTGACGACCGTCGCGCGACCGAGTGCAGCCAGAACCAGCGAACGATCTTGTTCGACGCGGCGGCGCCACGCCTCGCCGGTTGGCGTCGCGAGGAACGGCTGGAGCTGCGGCAGCTCGAGCGACGCGAGCC
>JACCQV010000919.1 GCA_013813945.1 Deltaproteobacteria bacterium
GATGGTGACCGAATCGCTGCTCGCGCGTACCGACGCCAGCATAGAGGATCTGCTCGCGCGTGACCTCGCGGGGCCGCTGTCGCCTGGCGATCTGCGTGATGCGCTCGTTCGCGTCGATGCCCGGACCGATCCCAGCGTCGCGGAGCTCGAGGGATCGCTGACGCTCGACTCCGCGCTCGCACTCGACGGCATCACGCTCGCCGAGCTGGTCGACAAGAGCGGCGACGACATGAAGATCGTCAAGCGTGGTCTCACGTTCCTCAGGGCCAAGCGGTTTGAAGAGGCTCTCGAGTGGTGGTCGCTCCACCGCCAGAAGCTCGACCCCTCGAAGGAACGCCTCGGTCTGCTGCTGCTGTTGATGGAAGGCTTCACCCACCGCCTCGCGGGCGACAACCGCCGCGCGGCCGACGTTCATGCCCGGATCACGGCGCACCCGCTATTTCGGCGGATGCGCGGACTCGAGCGCAAGTGAGGGAACTTATGCGTGGAACAAGGCTCGTTCTTGCGACTCTGGTGACTCTCGGTGTTGGCGCTGGCAGCGCTGCTGCCGAACCGAGCTACAGCCAGCAGCTCGACCAGCACACACTGGGCAAGGCGAAGATCGAGGTTGGCGAGCTGGCGGCAGCCGAGGGCCTCAGCACCGAGACTGCCGAGCTGCTCCTGCAGCTCGACGTGTTCGCGACCTCGAGTGACACCGGCTGCCCTGGCGTCGATGTCGACGTCATCAACGCGACCGGACGAACGGTGTGGAACGTCGAGATCGTGATCGAGCAGAAGGACGGCTCGAAAAAGCGCAGCGACAAGCTCCACCTGCCGTACATGCTCACCAACACCAAGGTGCGCGCGAACGTCTCCTGCCTCCAGGATTACGCGTCTCGCTCGAGCTACGACTACGGTGGGAACACGCCGATCTCGCTGAGCTACTCCGCGCAGGGTAGCAAGTCGATCGACGAGGCGCTGCCGCTGATGCAGGCGCAGAAGCGCGACTACTCGAGTGCCGGCTCGTCGGTCTCGCCCTTGGTCGACGGAACGACGACGATGCTCGAAGACGCGCTCCGCTTCGACGACGCCCGCGTGACCAACGAGCTCGTGCTCGGCATTGCCCGCACTGGCGTTGGCCGCGAGGAGCTCGGCGCGGCGCTCGCCGCCAGCCCCGACGGCGCGGTCGCCGACGAGGTCGCGCGGTCGCTGAAGAAGCTATCGCCCGCGCAGCAAGCGCAGCTCGCTCGCACGCTGCTCGCTTCGAAGAGCGCAGAGCGCTGGGCCGACACGCTGTCGCCGATGATCGATCGTCAGCTGTGCAAGGGTGCGCGGTCCGATGTGATCGGCCTGTGGATCCAGGCGCAGGGCGAGACCGGGATCCCGGTCGCCATGTACCGGGACCAGATCCGCGAGAGGTGCAAGCCGACCAAGGCCGACGGCCCAGGTCTCGTCGCGGCACTCGAGAAGGATCCGACGCGTGCCGGCGCCGTGCTGGATGTCGTCGAGCAGCCGCTGTTCGACAGCGCGCTCGCAAGCTGGAAGGCGCGCAAGGACAAGGCACTCATTCCGACGTCGATGGGCGCCTACCTGCGTGGCGGTCAGCACCCCGATCGGTTCAATCAGGCGGCCGAGCTGCTTCCAGCGGGCGGCTACGGCGTCGCCATGGGAGCGGTCGCACAGAGCCCCGAGGGCAGTGGCGGCGAGCACAAGGCCGCCTGGCTCGAAACGGCGATGGCGAAGGTCGACCAAGCCGACCATGGGACCGTGGTTGCGAGCCTGACGGATCTTCTCGTCAGCGGCAGCGTTCCGGTCGTCGCGATGCGCACCACCATCAAGGGCCTCGCGAAGTACGCGCCCGAAACCGCCGAGGGTGTCATCGTCACGTTCGCGAGCAAGAGCTCGATCCCCTTCGATGCGACCAAGCTCCAGGCCGCCGGCATCGACATGAGCGAGTTCCTCGCGTTCAGCGCAACGAATAATCTCGGCGAGTGCACCACCTCCATCAACACACTCGCCCTCTGCGCGGATCGGATCGCGGCCTACAAGGACAAGTCGGGCCCGGGCGCATTGCAGAAGCTCGCCAGGACCGCGGTCAAGCCTGATTTCGTCACCGCGATGAAGACGCTGGTCGCGCCGTTGCGCGAGCCGGCCGGGCTGATCGCCATCTCCGAGAAGCTGTCCGCCGCGGGCTTCGATGTCGCGTTCGTCGCCGAGCGCGCGTGCACCGACGCGCGCGAAGCGGCGCGCTACGGCGGCAACATCGATAAGCCGCTCGAGCTGGTCGCGAAGCTCGCGCCCAACGCGGCGTGCATCCAGGAGACCCGTGACGCGGTCTCGAGCAAGAAGCGCAAGATCATCCTGATGTCGGTCCTCGCGATCCTCGGCCTCGTGCTTCCGATCGCGGGCGGAACGTGGCTCGCACGCCGGCGCTGGCGCAAGGTGCAGAAGGAGCTCCCCGGGGAAGTGATCGAGGAGGGCGCGAGCGGCGCGAAGCTCGACGATCGTCTCGGTGCGCGCGGCCTCGGTCGCGTGCTGCGCGACGGAACCGGCGAGGCCAGGCGCGAGCTCGCAGGTACCGCAGCGGGCCGTGCGCTCGAGTCCATGGATGATGCGCTGCTCGCCGCAGCGACCACGACCGTGGCCCGCGCGGTGAAGTCCGGTGATGCCGCGACGCTGCTCGTCCGTCGCGCCGGGGACGCTGTCTACATCGTCGCGCTGCCCGTGCGCCATCCGCGACCACAGGTCGTGCAGCGCTACCTCGGCGCGCCGTGGTCCGATCACCTCGCGCAGATCCAGAGGGCGGCGGGCACCCCGGTGCTCGCGCTCGTCGTGATGTGCGGGCCCGATGCGGCAGAAGCGTCGCTCGTGGTCGGACACCACGATGGCGCGCTCGCGTCCGATCCTGAGGTCCTCCTCGACGCGAAGGACGCCCGCGACCGCGGTGCGAACAAGTTCCGTTACGTGACCACGCTTGCGGCCACGCCCGCGCCCACCTCTCAACCCGTGAAGGCGGCCTGAGATGTCGACCATCGACTACGGAATCGACCTCGGCACGACGAACTCCGCACTCGCTCGCCAGGAGGGCCGCCAGCAGCGCTTGCTGCCCGGCCCTGATGGCGACCCGCTTCTGCCCTCGGCGATCCACGTGCTCGCGTCCGGCGAAGTGGTCGTCGGCGCACGTGCACGTGCTGCGCTCGACACCGATCCGCAGAACGCCACGATGGAGTTCAAGCGCCTGATGGGGACCGGCGAGAAGAAGCGGTTCCCGGCATCGGGACGCGAGCTCACGCCCGAGGAGCTGTCTGCCGAGGTGCTGCGCTCGCTGTGTGCACGCGCGCAGGCTAGCGATGGCGAATCGCCACGCGCCGCGGTGATCACGATCCCGGCGATGTTCCAGTTGCCGCAGTGCGATGCGACCCGGCGCGCGGCCGCGCTCGCTGGCATCGAGCACGCGCCACTGCTGCAGGAGCCGATCGCTGCGGCGATCGCACACTCCGGCTCGGGCGAGGTCCGCGAGGGCTCGTGGCTCGTCTATGACCTCGGTGGCGGAACGTTCGACATCTCGCTGGTGCGCTGCAAGGACGGCCGGCTCCAGGTGATCGATCACGACGGCGACAACCACCTCGGTGGCCGCGACTTCGATCGCGCGATCGCGCGCAAGGCGACCGAGCTGATCCGCGAGGGCGGCAAGCTCGGCGACTTCAAGCGTACGGATCCCCGGAACGAGGATGCGTTCGCGAAGATCAAGTTGGAATCCGAGCGTGTACGCATCGCGCTCTCGACTGCCGAGGCCGCGAAGTTCTCGATCCCCGATCTCGGGACGGGTACGGGCGTCGCGTTCGATCTCGATCGCGGTGGGCTCGAGGACATGCTGGGGCCACTGATCGAGCGCACGACCGCGCTGTGTCTCAAGCTCCTCAAGCGCAACCGGATCGAAGCGAAGGAGCTGTCGGGGCTCGTGATGGTCGGCGGTCCGACGCTGACCCCGTGCGTCGCTCGGCAGATCCACTTCGACGTCGGTGTCGAGGCCAAGCACTACGTCGACCCGATGACGATCGTCGCGCGCGGCGCTGCGCTGTTCGCCTCGACGCAGCGGATGCCCGCGAGCATGCGCCGCAAGAACGCGGGCGCTGCGATCGAGCTTCACCTCGAGTACGAGGCGATGACCACCGATCCTTCGCCGCTGATCGTCGGCAAGGTGACGTCCCCTGTCCCGCCGCCGCCGGGCCTCAAGATCACGGTCGAGCGTGACGACGGTCAGTTCCGTGCGCCCCTCTCGCCGGTTCAACCGAACGGTGCGTTCGCGATCGACCTGCGCCTGCAGCCGTCGCAGCTCAACGTGTTCAAGGTGGGCGCCGTCGACGGCGCGGGCAACCCACTCGCGGTGGAGCCTGACTCGATCAAGATGCTCCACGGGTTCTCGATCGCGCGGCCGCCGCTCTCGCAGTCGGTCGGCATCATGCTCGCCGACAACAACGTGCACTGGTACCTGCGCAAGGGCGCGGTGTTGCCTGCGCGCCAGACCATGACCCACTCGACGACGGTGTCGCTGCAGCGTGGTCAGTCCGGCGAGGCGATCCACGTGCCGCTCGTGCAGGGCGAGTCGACGCGCGCGGACCGCAACAAGGTGATCGGCGTCCTCCACATCCACGCCGACAAGATCGACCGCGACCTGCCGGAGGGCAGCACGGTCGAGGTCACGCTCGCCGTCGACGAATCCGCGCAGACGATCGGGCGCGCGTATGTTCCGGCGCTCGACCAGTGGTTCGAGGAGATCGTTCGCTTCGATCTCGAGACCAAGCCGGCGGCGGACGTCGGCAAGTCGCTCGCCGAGCAGAAGGATCGCCTCAAGAGCCTCGAGGCGCTCGCCGACGAGCTCGACCAGGGCTCGGAAGGCAGCGGCACCTGGGTCCGCAGCGAGTCCGAGAGCACCGACAACGACGCCAAGATCAAGGAGGTCGAGCAGCTGCTCGAGGAAGGCGATCGCGACTCGATCGATCTCGCCGATCAGATGGTGCGCATGATGGCGCAGGACATCGACTCCACCGAGGACGGCGGCCGCAAGTCGAGGCTGACCAACGAGCTCGAGGACATCCGCACGCGCGCCACCGAGGTGATCGAGCAGGACGGCGAGCCCGGTGACAAGCGCCAGCTCGCGACCCTCCTCGCGGAAGCTGACAAGGCGCTCACGCGTGGTGATCTCGATCTGCTCGAGCGCAAGACCGACGACGTCCGCTCGCTCAACCTGACCGTGATGACCCGCCAGCCTTGGTTCTGGGAGGGGTACCTCGCCTACCTGATGAAGGAGGCGGAGAAGCTCGGCGTCATGGACCTCACGCGCAAGCACTTCGAGCGCGGCGTGCAGGCGATCCAGAAGCAGGACTTCCACGAGGTCCCCGGCGTGTGCCGCGAGATCGTCCAGATGTTCCCCGCAGAGCAACGTGAACGGGTCGGCTCGATGATCCGTTCGGATGTGAAGTAAGGACCGCAATGACCGCCGCGATTGACATGACCAAGTCCGACTCCACGAGCAGTGAGCGCGCGCTCCTGCGGTCCCCGGGCCTCTCGCAGTTCCGCAAGTCGCCGTTCCGGCTCCTTCGCCTGCCGACGATCGCCACGGCGAAGCAAGCCGTGTGGCAGTGCGACAAGGCGCTGGCTCGCGCGCGCGTGGGCATGACGCTGCCCGATCCCGATCCCGTGCCCTGGCTGCCCAACGGCGACGAGATCGAGATCCAGGAGGCCGCGCAGACGATGGAGAGCCCGCTGGCTCGCCTCGTCGAGCAGCTGCTGTGGTTCGACATCATCGACGACGCCGACGGTGGCGCTCTGCACAGCGCGCTGACCGCCGCCGACGGTGCGCAGCTCCGCGCCTACTTGAACCTCGCGCGCGATCTGTCCGATGTCGCATCGCCATCGGGTCCTGCCGGCACCAGCCCGTACCGGGATGGCTCCACGGCGCCGCGCATCTCGTCGTCGATGGCGCATCAGATCAACCAGGCGAACCTGCGCCTGCTCCTCGGGGTCTCCGCGCTGCGCGACATCGGCCCGACGATCGTGCCGGCCGCGACCGCCGCACAGACCGCGGCGCTCGCGTGGAAGGATCGCGGTGGCCTGTCGGCCGTCGAAGATGCACACAAGACGATCCGCGCGACCGGTGCGCTGCTCGGGACCCAGGTCGTCTGGGCGTGGCTGCTCGGTGAGGGCATCACGAAGTGGGGCGAGCTCCTCGAGTCCGAGGACTTCGAGACGCACATCAAGACGCGGATCGCCGCGCTCGGTGACGAGCTGTTGACCGCCGACGATACCGAGGCCGTCATCTCGGCGCTCCGCACGCGGCTCGCCGATCTCGTCGTTGGCGAGACCAAGCTCGAGATGGCGCAGGGTCGGATCGGCAACGTCGCGCATCTGTCCTCGATCGCGGGCAAGAGCGAGATCGACGCCGAGACCTGGCTCGTCGCATTCCGCCCGCTCAAGACCCAGTTTCAGTCCGAGCTCTCGGACCTCGCGCCGGATGCCGAGACCGGCAATGGCCTCGTCGAGGACGTCAGTGCGTACCTCGATCGGCTGTCGACGCTGGCGCAGCGCTGGCGTCCGCTCGACGAGGCGCAGCTCCTCGGCCTGTCCTCCCTGATCGACGATGCGGTGTCCGAGGCGTTCGGCAAGCTCCGCGGGGTCCCGCGCGAGAAGCAGCTCGAGCCGCGGTTCAAGGAAGTCCTCGATCGGATCGGCGCGCTCGCAGTGTCCTCCTCGATCAAGGAGCGCGTGAAGGGCTATCACGACCGGCTCGCCGACGTGCAGAAGGCCATGTGCCACTTCTGCGGCAAGCGTGAGCTCGAAGCATCGTCGTGCGCGTCCGTTTCGTCGCAGATGGAGACCGGGCGCGAGCAGTACGGCGACACGACGCAGATCCACTATCAGGTCGGAGCTCGTCCGGT